>JALRDC010000099.1 GCA_023262245.1 Flavobacteriaceae bacterium | reverse complement strand
AGATGAAAGACCGTTTTTATTTTAAAGGTTATCGAAGCGGACATATGATGTATTTACGAAATGAAGATTTGATCAAGGCCAATGATGATATCCGAACCTTTATTTTGAATACAACTACAAACGGACGGCCTGCAAAATATTAAAGCAAAGTCTTATACATCACAAAGTTGTATGGCTGCTGCCAGAGATTTCATACCTCCATCGGTTTTATCGCTTGGAATAAACTCTTGTGCTACTACTCCTTTAAAGCCTGTAGCTACGATAGCCTCCATGATAGCGGGATAGTATAATTCCTGGTTTTCATCCATTTCGTTTCGCCCTGGTACTCCGGCAGTATGAAAATGTCCATAATATTGATGATTCTCTCTAATGGTATGTATCAAATCTCCCTCCATGATTTGCATGTGATATATGTCATATAAGAGCTTGAAGTTATCAGATCCAAGGGCTTTGCAAAGGGCAACACCCCAATTTGAATTATCACACATATAATCTGCATGATCAACCTTAGAATTTAGTAATTCCATATGAAGTATGACCCCATACTTTTCTGCTGTAGGAAGAATTTGACTTAAACCATCAACACAATTTTGAAGGCCTTGTTCGTCTGATATTCCCCTTCTACTTCCACTAAAACAAATTAAATTAGTCCAACCTGCCTCCGCAACCATTTTAATATGACGCTTGTAATGTTTGATTAAATCTTTGTGATATTTTTTATCACACCAGCCGTTGGTTAAGCTTCTTGTAGATTTACCCTCTAGGTCTCCATAACACATGGTTGAGGTTAAATCATATTTTTTTAAAATATCCCATCCCTCAGCTCCTATCAAATCAATTCCCATCAATCCTAACTTTTTTGCTTGAATTGCGAGTTCTTCTAAAGACATGTTTCCATAACACCAATGACATACCGAGTGATTTATATTGCCTTTTAATGGGCTTATCACATTCGCTTTTTCATTTGAAAAAGGCACGTTAGAAAATGCCATAGCAGTAGACCCCATAGCCATCGTTTTTATAGCAGTACGTCGATTGAGTTTTGTATTTTTTTTCATCTATCACTGGAATTATTACATAACAATATATAAAAAATTATAGCACTTCTTGAATATGTTGTTCCCATTTCCATGCACTCTCTAAAGCTTGCTCTAAACTGTATTTGGCTTTCCATCCTAATTCCTTAGTAATTTTTGAAACTTCTGCATACGCAACAACGGTATCACCAGCCCTTCGAGGGCTAAGTTCATAGGGGACTTTAACTCCTGTGGCTTTTTCAAAAGCTTTCAAAAGCTCGAGAACACTCACTCCCCTGCCAGTGCCTACATTGAATATCTCACAAGAATTTTTATTCTTTGATTCTAAGAGATAATCTAATGCATCGATGTGCGCAAGAGCAAGATCCATTACATGAATATAATCCCGTATACAAGTCCCATCGGGGGTATCGTAATCGGAACCAAAAACTTTTAAAACAGAATGTTTACCAATTACGGTTTGGGTTAAAAAGGGAACTAAGTTTTGTGGGATTCCCAGTGGATATTCTCCTATTTGGGCACTAGGATGGGCTCCAATGGGATTAAAATACCTCAATAAAATGGAATCAAACCCATCATTTGTTCTACATGCATCTTGAATAATTTGTTCTCCTATTTGTTTGGTAAAACCGTAAGGTGATGAAGGTGTTTGGAGGGGTGCCTTTTCATTTATTGGGAGGACGGAAGCTTGACCATATACGGTGCAGGAAGAGCTAAAAATCAATGGAACCGTCTTTTTTGTTATATGCTCTAGGATAGTAAGGAGGCCTCCAATATTATTTTTATAATATTTTATCGGTTCATCCACACTTTCACTCACAGATTTCAAAGCAGCGAAATGAATGATTCCGTCAATGTCTGGGTGCTTTTCAAACAAGGCTTCTACCTGTTTGTCGTTACTAACATCTGTCTTTTCAAATATAGGACGTTTCCCTGTAATGGTTTCAATCCCATCAATAACTTCCCTCCTCGAATTACACAAATTATCAACACACACTACCTCATATCCTTTTTCGAGTAATAAGGTTGTAACATGAGACCCTATGTAACCTAAACCTCCTGTAACAATTATTTTCAAACTAGTTTTATTAAGTAAGTTCCCAACCCGAGCGATACTTTCGTGTAACAAATTGATTTGCGTCCTCTAGGTTTTTAATTCTCATAGTATCCCCATCCCAAAGTAACTTTTTTCGACCGATAAACTTGTTTTGATCAGAACCAACTTTATCGCGGAGCATATAACTTCTAATAGCGATATTACCCATCAAAACTGTTTCTGTCAAAGGACCCGAATAATCAAACGAAGAGGTTAAGGCTTTGTGCTCCGGGCTATTAAAGCCTGCCTTGCAAGCTTCTACCCATAATCTTTGATGACCAAATTCTGGTTCATTTATATTTTGTTTTATCCCCTCAACCATTGGTTCGCCTTTACGGTATAATTTTGGGAATTCGCCATAGGAATCACAAGTAATGACCCCTTTATCTCCAATCATCATGACTCCATTGGGTTCGATGCTTACGTCTGCTGAGAGAATCTCAGGATGAAAGGGTTTAATCCCACCATCCGACCAAGTCATTTCGATTGGATTTTTATTCATATCTGTAGCATCAAAATGCATCAAAACGGATGAAGATAGCGGGCAACCTTCTGGATTATAATCTGCATTCCACATTTTAGAATATAAAGTTCCAACACTACATTCCACATCGGTTGGGTATTTTAGACCTAGTGCTTTAAAGGGGATGTCAATTAAATGACAACCCATATCCCCCAAAGCCCCTGTACCGAAATTCCACCATCCTCTCCAATTAAAAGGATGCATGTTGGGTATGTAAGGGGTTTCCTCAGAAGGACCTAACCACAGATCCCAATTCAAACCTTCAGGTTTTTCTGAGGCATTGGGTTTTGGCATGGCTCCGCCTTGGGGCCAAACGGGTCGATTGGTCCAAACATTGACTTTACTTATGGTCCCTATCATCCCATCACTAACCCACTTTTGAATTTGAAGTTGATCGGGATTGGAGGCCCCTTGGTTGCCCATCTGAGTTACCAATTTTTTTTCTCGGGCTAACTCGGTCAACAAGCGAGCCTCATAAATATTGTGCGTCATTGGTTTTTGAACATACACATGTATACCTCGATCCATGGCATATTTTGCTGCTGCTGCATGCGTGTGATCTGGTGTAGAAATTGTAACCGCGTCAATGTCTTTTTCCTTATCCAACATTTTCTTAAAGTGGTCATAGAAGTTGGCGTTTGAAAAACGCTTTATACTTTTGCGAACTCCGCTGTTGTTGGGAGAACTATCAACATCACAAAGAGCAATAATGCGCTCCCTTCCTCCTACAGATGCGTTTCGAATATCACTTTCTCCTTTACCTCCAACACCTATACCTGCCAGTGCGAGTTGGTCACTTGGTGCTGTGAAACCCACCCCACCAAGAACATGTCGGGGGACAATAAAAACGGAACTAGCTACTGCTGTATTTTTTAAAAATTTTCTTCGCTTCATAGTGTTTGATTTGGATTTTTTAGAGGACATATGTTTTTTGTTTGAGTTGGAAGATGGAAAATACAAAAAAAATAAATTCTTTGACTATGGAGCCACAAAAACTCCTTTCCAGCCATCCTCTCTAGAAAATCTTGCTCTCAAATGATTGGGACGTTTAAGTTTTAAATATTCCAGTTGAATTGCTTGAAATTCTAATTGTAAAAAATGTTCCTTTGAAGAATCATGATCAACTTCATCAGGACCTTTAATAATAGATCCAGGACTCTGAATGCTAGTATAATCTTTTTTAGTGGGGTCAGGAAGGGCATTGTAAGTTTCTAAATTCTCTTCCATACTAAATAGCTTAACTTCAACAACAAGCTGAATCAATCTTGTCGAGTCATAAAATAATAGTTGAGCTCTGTGATTTTTTCTTAATTCGGAAACTTTAGCCGACCTGCTATCAGTAAAAATGGTAAAATGGAGCTTGTCAGGATTAAAATCTCTTAAAACAACGGTACGTAAATGAGGTGAACTACCTGCTTGCGTTGCTAAAGTAAAATATCTAAAAGCGTGTTTCTTGTGTTTTAATGCAGCTTTTAACTGTTTCCTGCAGTCTTCAAATAGCTCTTGTAGCATTATTTGTTGTTTTGACTTAACCAGGTTTGGGTCCTTAGGACAGCATTCTCTTGAATGTCTTTCCAAAATAAATTGATGTCAGCAAAATGATAATTTTTAATAAAGGATAATAAAAAACGTTTTTTAATTTTTGGGACAGAGGACCACAAAATCCCATCTGTTTTTTGCACTGACAGGCTTTGGGGGTATATTTTTTTATCTGAAGCCAAAACTCCCTTATGGAGTACTCTTACTCCAATTTCTTTTGAATCCCATGTTATGGGGTTTGTAACAACTCCCCCTTTGTACCATTTCTCATAATTTTTAGGCAGGTTATTTTTCTTGTAGGTATTCCAACTAATAAATCCTCCAGTGGCTTCTTTGTCATTTAGAACTTTAAGCTCTTCAAATTCTTCTTCTAAAATTTTAGACCCTATTAAGTAGGCCGCTATTAGATTCCTTTGTAAAGGTTTTCCATCAAAAAATTCTTTTAGTAATCTTTTGGCATGAATAGTTCCTTGACTGTGCGAAGCTATGATAATTGGTTTTCCATTATTGTAATGATCTAAGTAATACTTAAATGCTCTTTTTACATCACTATATGCTAAGACTCCAGCTTGCTTTCCTTGTTTCGAATAGGGGTCTACAAAGATTCGATAATGTGCTTGTCGATAAAAAGGAACATACAGATTCGCAGCTTTTACCCAAGCTGAAGCTTGATAAACAACCGCTTTTTCAATTACGTTATCTCTTGTCGCTTTATCAAAAATATCCGCATTCCAGTCCGCTTCTTTTTTGTCTGTAAACAGCGTTGGATAAATAAAAAAAACATCTGCTATTTTGGATTCTGGCTTGCCTACAACCTCTTGAAGCGAGTTGTTCCACAATGAAGGGAGGACTGCCCAACTTTCTTCTTTAGAATAATCTGGGGGTGTAGGGCTTGCACTGGCACTAAATTCCATAGTATTATAAACAGAAGAACACGAGGCAGTTAATGCCACTGACAAAAGTAATATTACCCTTTTCAAACTATTTTTTTTCTAAAGATAAGGAATGTTATCTGTCTTGCTAAATTGCAATGAATTTTATCCTCTAAATTCCTTTTATATCTTTGCAGGGTAGATCATAACTTTATAAAGCAGTAAATCTTAAAAATATCATGAAAAAAATTAGTTCCCTCCTAACGTTAATTCTTTTAGGCATCTTTCTTTCCTGTCAAGATGTTCCTAAAAAAACAGAGAATGAAAAAAATATTGAAGTTAAAGTTGAAAAATCGGATACTGGTTCTAAAGCCACTATTACAATCAAGAAAACTGTAAATGGTAAAGTTTCTGAAGAGATACAAACCATTGAAGGCGCTCATGAAGATGTAATGAGAAAAGTTGAAATGCTCACCTCAGATGGGGAAGAGGGAACTACTGGTAACCGAAAGATGGTTAAACGAATTAAATTTAAATTAAACCCAAAAAGTGATACTAATACAAGCGGAGAGGTAAGTTTTACTGAGGAAAACGGTAACGTTTCAATGAATGCCTCAATTATGGGTTTGTCCCCAGGCACACACGCCATTCATATACACGAGAAAGCAGATTGTTCTTCTGCAGATGGGAAATCTACCGGGGGGCACTGGAACCCTACCTTCCAACCTCATGGAGCATGGGGTGCAGAGACAGGATATCACAGGGGAGATATTGGAAATTTTAATGCCGATGAGAATGGAAACGGAATGATCCGTTTTAGTACTGATCTTTGGTGTATAGGTTGCGACGATGCTTCTAAGAATATTATTGGTAAAGCCATAATTGTCCACCAAGGAGAAGACGATTTAGCATCTCAACCTTCTGGAGCAGCTGGAGCACGTATTAGTTGTGCTGGGATCATCCAATAATCAATAATCCCACTGACGTGTAACGTCTAATTTTTTCTTGGCTTCTAATTCTTCTTTTGGAATGACCTTAAGAAAAGAGGAATGCTGTTCTATGGCAAATTCTATTTTTTCTAAAATGCTTTCAATACTTTCATTTTCATAGTCAAACTCCAAAGGTTTTTTGATGATCATGGATTGTAAAATTCCTCGTTTTTTAATCATCAATCCCTTTTTATCGAATGAGCGTCTAAAACCATCTATAACAATAGGAATTACGATAGGTTTGTAGTGTTTAATAATGTGAGCGGTTCCTTTACGAACGGGCTTGAAAGGTCTTGTGGTTCCTTGAGGAAAAGTAACCACCCAGCCATCGTTTAAAGCAACTCCAATATTCGTAATATCACTCATCTTAACTTGACGATTTATTTCTTTACCTTTTTCTCGCCAGGTGCGTTCTATAGAAATTGATCCTGCATAGGCAAGTATTCTGGGAAGTAGTCCCGATTTCATTGTTTCTTTGGCCGCAACATAATAGATATTCAATTTTGGACTCCATAAATACCCAACATTTTTTATGCTGTCAATTCTTCCACTTAAGCTAGCATTGAAAACGTGAAACATTGCAACGACATCAGCGAAATAGGTTTGGTGGTTAGAGATAAATAAGACATTTTTATCTGGGAGGGATTTGATGATTTCAGAACCTTCAATTTTCAATTGATTAAATCCCCTGTAACGTCTATGGGTCATAAATCCTAAGTATCGGATCAACCATTTTTTTAAAATTAGGTAATGACCAAAAGGATTTTTTTTAAACATATTAATCGTAAAGACTGTTAAAGATAAAACTAATTCGAGCTAAGACTTGCCAAATAAACTTTAAATTCTGTTAAAATCATAGCAGTTGCTCCCCAAATCAAATGATTGTTATATGAATAACTAGGAACTGCTGTCCCTTTATAAGGTCCTTGTTGCAAAAGGTTTTGTTCTATTTGTAGGTCTAAAAGTTTAAACAAGGGAAGTTCAATATGTGAGGCAACCTCCCTGGAATCTAAATTAAAATGAGGATAATGATCTTCATAGCCCACAAAAGGACTTACAATAAAATTACTGGGAGGAATATATATTGGAGTTAAAGGAATCAGTTTTTTTTCCTCGGCAAGCGAAGTGCCCAATTCTTCCTTACATTCCCGAATGGCTGTAGCGCCAAGAGAATGGTCTCCAGGCTCAGTCTTGCCTCCCGGAAAACTGATTTGATTGGAATGCACTCCCTTATAAGAAGATCGTTTTATTAAAGACAAATGCATTAAACCTCCTTTGGGATAACAGTAGATGAGTACAGCAGCTTCTCTACCCTTTTTGGTATAGATATTTTCTGGGGGCATCTCCTCCCGGCGTTGCAAGGGGGCCGCTAATAATTGAGCTTTTTTTCCTGGTAATGGGAAATCCTTTACTTTTGAAAAAGAATCAACAAACGTTTTATAATCCATGCGAATAACAAAATTACTCATATTCTGTTTAGGATGGACTTTCCTTTTCAATCAATGTGGTTCAGATCAAAGTAAAAAAAAAGAAGCCCAAGTCACCAAAAACCCTCCTATAAAAATTGAGGAAAACATTGGGAGTCAAAAAAAGTCTGTAAGTGATAACAATGGGAACAAAGAGGAAAATGAAAAAAAATCCATTGTTCTAAACGATCAGAATGCCATCCCCTTCTTTTTTGAATATCAAAAAGAAAACAAAGAAGAAAAAGTGCGTATCAGTACCCGTTTTGGAAATATTGATATTCTCCTATTTAAAAATACACCCTATCACAGGGCAAATTTTATTTACCTCACTAAGAAAGGCTATTTTAATAATACTACATTCCATAGGGTTGTTCCAGGTTTTATCATTCAAGGTGGTAACTCAGACCGGTATGAAACTGCAAAAAAAAGAGGTGAAATAGGAAAATACCTGCTTCCACCAGATACTCGAAAAGGCTATAAACATCATCGAGGGGTTCTATCCATGCCCAGTAGTGAAATCGAAAATCCTTATAAATTGGCTTCTCCTTATGAGTTTTTTATTGTGCAACAAAGTCCCGGAGCCTATCATTTAGATGGATCTTACACTGTTTTTGGTAAAGTCATCGCAGGTATGGATGTTGTTGATGAAATAAATAAACAA
>JALRDC010000075.1 GCA_023262245.1 Flavobacteriaceae bacterium | reverse complement strand
TGATTCGATTCTATTTGTAACTCTTGGAGTAAAGCAATGATTTGTTTCATGTTTATTTTTTAAGTTGTGAAGTAAAGGTACTTTCAAAAATTTTATCCGCGTTAGAAGCTTCAAAGCCTTCTCTTCGATGTATTCGTTTTAACTGAGACGGATCAAGGGTAATAAATTCTGGAAGCAAGCTGCGCTCTGCAAATTCTACATAGCTTCCCGCGATTGTTTTCTTTTCGCCTTGGACAAACTGAGCCTCCACTTGATTGGCCACAGAACTACTTTGCCGTAAAAGTCCGTCCTGACTGGTTTTAATTTCCCCACCCGCATCGTTTAGTTTGATCCCAATGGATTTCAAGAATTCATTAAAGGATTCAAGGCGGTTGTAGGGCTGCGGCAAATCGTGTACGCTGATGGTATAATGATTTAAGTAATAGCGGTTGTAGATCACCCAAGCCGCATATTCACTTTCTTGCAATAAATTTTCATAATCTTCTTTGGAAGGCAATTCCCATAAAGGAGTTTGAAAAAAAGCAGCAACCGCCTCTACCTCGTTTAAGTCGAGGGCATCCACCGGGTCGGCAGTAATTTTACGGGTGTAGTGCGTTATGATTTTTTGAGTAGCCTCGGTAAGTTGCTCTACCTTTAATTCACTAATAAAAATACGGGGCAGATCATCCGTGGGTGGACTATACCAGTAGGCGTCCAACTTTTTATTTTCAAAATGGTAATACTCCCTTTTTTTATACCCATGGGCTAAAAAGATTTTTTCAAAAGAGGCAATACCCAGATGATCCACTCCCATCGTTCGAAAGGCAATGTGATCGTTTACAATATCCGTTTGATCAGATACCATTCCTTTGTTGATCATGGCCTTGGTAATCTTGCGTACATCCGGGACGCGGGATTCATAGACTTTAAAAAGAGCGTCTAAAATTTGGGTCATGGGGGTGCTGTTTTTAAATTTCATCTCGTTTTGATTTACTATTCTAGGTTAAAAATAAACTTCCTGTAGGAGTTTTTAAGAATTTATCAAAGGGAATTTCTTCCTGTTTTAAAAACCCCTTTTGGGGAAGCTCTTTGGAAACCACCAATTCAATTACCGCAACAATTGAAGCGGCTGTGGTCCATGAAATGGCGCGCCATTTTTTGCCCTCTATTTCAATGGGGTAAAAGGCTTTGTAATATTCTTTTCTGGAAAGCGTATCCTTCTGCCATCCTTCGACAACTGCATAAACATAGACCACATCCTCTTCCACAGGAGGTTTTGCATTGCTTAAAATTTGTTCCAGTTGTTTTGTGTCGTTTTTTAAGATGAGTTCGTACATTAAAAAGCGCATCAATTTTCCGTGCCCCGGATAGCGTATGGTTTTGTAATTCAGCGTATCGACCTTGCCCTCAAAAGTTTCACAAAGCGTTCCTAAGCCTCCAGAGGTAGTAAAGGCTTCAAATTCTTGTCCTTCTATATTGATGTTTTCAAATCCCTGAAGCGAGGGTACCCATTTACGAACTCCGTTGTGTATGGCTTCTGCATCATTTAAATATTCGTTGATCACCCCAAAGGGAGACCAAGTAAATGAATAAGCGAGTTGTCCATTCGGATAGCGGGGCAACGCACCTACTCGAAGTTCAATATCTCTAAGCCGATCAAAAGAATCCGTCAGCTCTTTACCCACTATTCCGATAAAGCCCGGCGCCAAACCACATTGGGGCGCCAGAATTTTTTTTGCCGTAGGGTGGAGTCCTTGGATGAATTTCGTTGTAGGTACATCTTCTGTAAGATCAAAATAATGAATGCCGATATCGTGTGCGAGTTGTGCAATATTTTTATTTAAAAAAAAAGGTAAAGCTGAAACAACTGCATCGTATTTTGGCAGTTCTTTTTTAAGCCATTCGATATCCGTTACATCAGCTTGAAGACATTCAAAAGGAAAGTTGTATTCATAATGTGGAAGGCTTTGATCTATCGCAGTGACTTTAAAATTCTTGCTCAATAACAACCCAACCAAGCTTCCCACTTTACCCATTCCTAAAAGGAGTATATTTTCCATATATCACAATTATTATTAAAAATGTTTTATTTATAACAAAAATAAAATTTTTAACGTAAGGATAAAAAGGAAATGAAAGAGTTTAGAAGAAAGTTTTTAACAGCTATAAATTAGTTGTTGATTTGAGATATTGGAATAAAAAAGGAAAAAACAGTGTTAATGAAGGATGTTTTTTTTGAAAAAAATTAATTTCTGACTTAGAGAGAATATTTTCAATTTCTTACTTAGTAAAGATTTACTTGATTAATTCAAGTTTTTATTCAACCTCTGAATCATTTAATCCATCGATCAGGGT
>JALRDC010000067.1 GCA_023262245.1 Flavobacteriaceae bacterium | reverse complement strand
TTCCTCGGGCGCGACTACTCCGCGGAAGAAGCACACCGAATGGGCATGGTGAACGCCGTCGTCGACCACGACCATCTCGAGGTGATGGCCCTGGAGTGGGCACGAGAGATCAACGCCAAGAGCCCAACGACATATATCGATTTCATGAGTTCCGTTATTGTGTACTTCTCCAGTACCCCAGTTTCTAAACCAATGCCAATTGTAAGGATGAATATTATCTTTATACTTCTTTCTTGGTGCTGGACCCTGCCACAACTCCCAATCTAAAGTTTTGGGTACAGCTACTTCTTTTCCAATACCAATGGAACCGCGATTATTAGAATAATAAGCTTCTCCTTTATAGACCTCTCCTATTATTCCATTTTTGATATCTTCTATGGCATGTATACTGGTGAGGGCAGAGCGTTGTTGGTTCCCCATTTGTACTTTCAAACCATATTTTTTTTGGGCTGCTACAAGCATTTCATTTTCATGAGGATTGTGACTACAAGGTTTTTCAACATAAACGTGTTTTCCTGCCTGAAGTGCCATTAATGTCATGGGTGTATGCCAATGTTCTGGACTGGCAATGAAAACGGCATCAATATCTTTTCGTTCAACCAGTTTTCGAAAGTCTTTTTCTACTTTGGGTACGTACCCAATATTTTTTTTACTCCACAAGTTGTGTTCTTCTATGATGGTATCATCAACATCGCAACTATAAGTAATTTTAGCATTTTTTTGAAGCTTAATAGCTGCTGCATGTGCTTTTCCTCTACTTCTAATTCCAGCAATAGCACAATGGATACGGTCATTGGCACCTAATATGTTGTTTCCGATCATAAAAGTAGGGCTTACACCAGTTGCTAGTGTTGCCAAAGACGCAGTCTTAATAAAATTTCTTCTTTTTCCATCCATATTTTAAAACTCTCTAATTTTAATGTTTTTAAAAGAGACTTCGTTTCCATGATCTTGGAGAAGGATAACTCCCTCAGGCCATTGACCAAACTGCTCCCATTTTTCGTATTTACTTTTTTCTACTAGCGCACCGAATACTTGACTAAAGCGGTCATATTCAACAATTTTGACATGATTTAACCAATGTTCAACTTTTCCATTTCTTGAGACGATCCGAGCATTATTCCATTGTCCAACTCCTTTGAAATTTTTTCCTCTTACTCCTGTGGTTCTATTTTCTGCCCGAATAAGATCATATAGTGAGCCCAATGTTCTGTTACCATTTTTACCAAGTTTAGCGTCCTCATGCTCGTTGTCGTCTAACAATTGATATTCCAAACCAATTGCTGAACCACCTCCTTTATTTAGCTTGGTTTTTACATAATATTTTATTCCACTATTAGCCCCTGGGGTGAGCATAAAATCCAAACTCAATTCAAAGTCTCTAAAGGACTCTAAAGTC
Source organism: Flavobacteriaceae bacterium (assembly GCA_023262245.1). Classification (GTDB taxonomy): domain Bacteria; phylum Bacteroidota; class Bacteroidia; order Flavobacteriales; family Flavobacteriaceae; genus MS024-2A. Next base: position 3,852 of record JALRDC010000067.1, on the reverse strand, counting down.
ACTATATCACCTCCATTACGGGATTCCTTCCCTTCAGAAGCTTCTACGGTTAAAACACCCTCTTTTATATGCCATCCCTTTTCTGGAAAAGTATTTTGATTGGCTCCTCTCCATCCTTTACTCGTTTTCCCGTCCCAAAGCATTCGAAATCCAAGGCGTTGCTCTTCTTTGGTCAGTATCCCATTCAAATAGCTTATTTGAGGAGCCTTATTGGAAGCAATCATCTGATGACTTTCCAAATTTGAAGTCATTATACGGACATTTCTCCAACGGACTTGCTTTCCTTCTTCTTCTGGTTTTGATATCCCGTGAACCTGGAAGGCAATAAAGCCTTCTGCAGTCATATCATCAACTAGGTTAGAAACTTCTATTCCATTGACAAAGCTTTTAATTGTATTTCCTATTGCTTCAATACGGTATTTGTTCCAAGTGCCATTGACAAAAGCCTCCTGACCTTTAGAATTTCTTGTTAGGGGATAAAGCCATCCGCGTCTTGCTTCATCATAAATACCTCCCGCCCATTTTCGAGAACTGGTTTCAATTTCGCACTGATAGCCGTGTACCCTTCTATTTAAATAACTATTTAAACTTTCACTTCTAAATTGAACTCCCGAGTTTAAACCGAATTCAATGAGTACTTCGAATTCTAATATAAAATCAGCATAAATCGCTTTTGTAGCCAAAAAACTATTGGGAGTGTTGAGCTTGGAAGTTCCAATCAGAACTCCATCTTTAAGCTCAAACTCTGCATTTCCATTCAACTTAACGAAATCGGTCAAGTCATTTTTTTCAAATAAATTCACCCATTCTGTTTGCTGCCCCTTAAGATTAAATAAAGAGAGGGTGAATAGAAAAAAAAGAAAATTAAGCGATCGAGAATGAAGTGACGTCAAAATGATATTTTTTGTAATTGAATAATTACTACCCAATATAGCAAAAGTTTTTTGTTAAATTGCAGAGACCAAATAGGGTCGAAATTCTGTAAAATAAAATTGATGGCATCACGAAGAGCATTTATTAAAAAAAGCGCTGTAATGGCCAGCGTTCCATTACTATTACCAAAAAAAGAGGTTTTTTCAATCTTAAATTCCTCCTCGGCAGACCGTTTGAATGTTGGAGTCATAGGGACGGGAGATCGCGGACAAGGTTTGATGCGAATTATAAATAAAATTGAGGGTATGGAACTGATTGCCTTTTGTGACAGCCTCAGTTTTAGATTGGAACAAGCCACCAAAATAGCTCCTAAAGCAAAAAAATACTCAAAACATACCGACTTGTTAGGACACAAAAATTTGGATGCAGTAATTATTTGCACACCCTTGAGTACCCATGCAGTAATTGCGTCAGATGCCGTGGATGCTGACGTACATATTTATTGCGAAAAAACAATGGTAAAAGGGGATACAGCTACTTTAAAGTTGGTTCAAAAAGTGGAACAGGAGCACAACAAAATTTTTCAAACGGGTCATCAATACCACAGTTCTCGACTTTACGGACATATTGTAGAGATGATTCAAGGAGGCGGGATAGGAAAAATTAGCTCTATTGAAGCACAGTGGAATCGAAATGGTAATTGGAGAAGACCCGTACCCGATCCTCAATTTGAACGCCAAATCAATTGGAGAATGTATCGAGAATACTCTTATGGACTTACGGCAGAGTTGAGCTCACATCAAATTGACTTTACCAATTGGTTATTAAAAGAGAATCCTGAAAAAGTTGCAGGATTTGGTGGGATTGACTACTGGAAAGACGGAAGAGAGACCTATGACAATACCCACTTGATTTATACCTATCCTTCGGGTGTAAAAGCTAGTTTTACTTGTTTAACCTCTAACGCAAAAGATGATTATTTAATCAAGGTTCATGGCGATAAAGGAACCGTAATTATAGATTATCAAAAAGCATGGAAATATCCAGAGGGAAAATATAACAAAATAATGGGTGATGTAGATGGAGTATCGGGTGCTACAGCAAGCTGGACAGAGGGAAGAGGAAATCCAATTGATTACAATCATAAAGATCCCTCCAGACAGGCATTAGAAGATTTTAAATCTGCCATAATAAACAATACAACCCCGATGTCTAATATAAAAAGTGGTGCAGCGGTTTCCTTTGCTGTGGATATGGGTATTCGCGCAATGGATACAGAACAAGTAGTCGCTTGGGATCCAAAATACAATCTGTAAATGTTTGATTTAAAAGATAGGGTATTTGTACTTACAGGAGTTACAGGCGCACTTGGTGGAGCACTTGCACAGAGTCTTGCGAGAGTCAAAGTCAAGTTAATCCTTTTGGGTAGAAGTGAAAACCTATTAAAAAAACTTAAAAGTAAATTAGAAAAACAGACTACTGTGGTCTATCACGTTGTAGACGTAATGAATCAATCAGAATTGATACAGACACGAACTAAAATTCTCGATGAATTTGGACGTATTGATAGCCTTATTAACGCCGTGGGAGGAAATCTACCAGGAGCAGTAATCCCAGATGACAAATCTATTTTTGACATGGCTGAAACTGATTTTGACGAGGTTGTAGATCTTAATTTAAAGGGCACTCTTTTACCCTCCATAGTTTTTGGGAAAGTAATGGCTGAACAAGGAAAGGGCAGTATTGTTAATTATTCTTCTATGTCTGTGGATCGAGTGATTACAAGAGTAGTAGGTTATTCTGCTGCAAAAGCAGCGATGGAAAATTTTACCCGTTGGATGGCAGTTGAAATGGCTTTAAAGTTTGGAGATGGTATACGCGTCAATGCGATAGCACCAGGATTTTTTATTGGAAAACAAAACAGAGATTTGTTGTTAAATAAGGATGGCAGCCTCACGGAACGCGGTGAAAAAATTATTAGAAACACCCCCATGGGACGTTTTGGGGAAGCAGAAGAACTTAGTGGCGCTATACATTTTCTCTGTAGTGATAGTGCCGCTTTTGTCACGGGAATTGTATTAGCTGTAGATGGAGGTTTTAGTGCTTATACAGGGGTTTAAAGAATTAAATAATGATTGAATCGTTTCGATGGTATGGAAATTCAGATGCTGTTTCTTTAAGAGATATTCGCCAAGCAGGAGCTGTAAATGTTGTTTCCGCTTTACATCATATACCCAACGGAGCAGTTTGGGAGATTGAGGCAATTAAGACCCATCAAGAGCAGATTCGAAAGGCAGGACTAGAATGGGGAGTTGTAGAGTCTGTTCCCATTCACGAGGACATTAAACAGCAAAGAGGTTCATTTGAAAACTACATCAATAACTATAAAAAAACCCTTGAAAACTTAGCCAGTTGTGGAATCTTTACCATATGTTACAATTTCATGCCTGTTTTGGATTGGACCAGAACCCATCTCTACAAAGTCTTGGAAGACGGTGCTACAGCCTTAGCCTTTGAAATAGATGCGATGAGGGCTTTTGATTTGTTTGTTTTAAATCGAAAACAAGCAAAAGAGGAATATTCACAAAATGAAATTACAGCTGCAGCGCACTATTTTAAAAAGCTTCAAAAAAAAGAGATAGAGAATTTAACGAAAAGCATTATTGCTGGCTTGCCAGGGGCAGAAGAAGGCTACACACTTGATCAATTTAATAAGCGAATTCAAGCCTACAAACATTTAGATAAAAAAAAGCTTCAAGAACATTTAATTTATTTCCTTCAACAACTAGTTCCCACTCTTGAAACTTTGGGAATACGCATGTGTATTCATCCAGACGACCCGCCTCATTCCTTATTCGGTATTCCGCGCGTTGTAAGTACTGCGAAAGATTTAGAGGTCTTGTTTGATCGTGTTCCCTCCTTAAACAATGGATTAACTTTTTGTACCGGTTCTTTTGGTGTAAGGGCAGATAATAATTT
>JALRDC010000045.1 GCA_023262245.1 Flavobacteriaceae bacterium | reverse complement strand
ACATCAATTTGAGCTGCTTTTGTTGGGTCAACATTCATTTCTTCAAAACCTTCGTCAAAATTACAGCCGGTAAAGATGAAACTAAATACAGTTAGTATTAAAAATATTTTTTTCATTTTTATTAAAATTTAAGGTTTACATTAAGTCCTAAACTCCTCGGCACTGGCATACCAAACCATTCTAAACCTTGCGAGTTTGAAACGTTATATCCTGATTCAGGATCAACATTTTCAACACTATTAGATAGCAGGAATAAATTTCTTCCAATTAAAGAAACTCTTGCGCTTGAAATAAAAGTACTTTCAAGAAGATCACTTGGAATTCTATAACCTAAACTTGCTTGACGAAGTCTTAAGTAATCGTTATCATAAATAGCTTCTTCAGCAATTTGATAGGTTCTTCTCCAGTAATCTTCAATTCTATTTGGAGCAATTGTAGAAGTAAATGCATTTCCATTAGCATCTACACCAGACACTGTAAATCCATTTTCTCTTCCGTCTGCGTCAATGGTTGCTTTATGAGCTCCAAAATACTTAGCCATTGCGTTAGTACCCGAGTACATTTGGCCACCGCTTTTTCCTTCAACTAAAAGATTTAAAGAGAAGTTTTTGTAACGGACATTAGCACCAAAACCTACAGATACTGGTGAAACACCAAATCCGAGAATTTTTCTAGGACCCACTTGCGGGATTGGAGTTCCGTCAGCTTCTATATCATGAACGATTCTACCTTGCGAATCTCTGACATAGGAAGTTCCATATAAAGCACCGTACTGTTCTCCAACAATATGAGTAACCCTTAAGTTTCTTGAACGAGGCTCATCTAAGGAGATATTAGTTCCTGCATCATTAGTTGAAACAATTTCTGACACATTATTTGAATAATTAAATGTCAATCCTAAACCAAAATCTTCTGATTCAACAGCTTTCGCATTAACTAACAATTCAATCCCTGAATTGGTTATTACACCGAGGTTAGCCAATGCACTTCCGTATCCAGAAGTTGGAGAGGCACTTACCCCTACAATATCACCATCTGTTTCATTGTCATAGTAGGTAAAGTCTACAGAAAAACGATTGTCAAGTAACCTTAGGTCAAGACCAATCTCAGTTTCATTTTTCTCAAAAGGAGTAATTTCTGAGTTTGGAATAGAATTATTAGAAATTCTTCCTAAAGAGGCTCCTTGGTGACCTTGATCAACAATGGAATAGGTGAGGTTTAGTCTGTAAGGATTTCCGGCACCACCTGCTACTTGAGAATACCCCCCTCTTAATTTTGCAAAGGAAATTGCTTCTGGCAGTTCTATTAAATCTGAAAGTACAACAGAGATAGAAGCTGAAGTATAGAGGTCATCATTTGGCGCCTCTTTTCCTGCTAGAGAGAGTGTTGAGAACCAGTCATTTCTTGCAGTTACATTTAAATATATGGCATCTTTATATCCGATTTCAGCAGAACCATATAAGGAATTGATTTGACGTTCACTAAACCCAAATCCATTACCTTGATTCTGAGTGTTTTTAACGTTGTATAAAAACGGAACAATGAATTGAGAACCACTCGCACTAACACTTTCCGAATTGACATAGTTTTGGTTAACACCAACGAAAGCCGTTATTGATAAATCATCTACAATCGTTAAGTTATCAGTACCAATAAATAGATCGGAGTCTCTTTGTTGACGTGTCAATTTAGATTCGTTCATACTACCCAAAGGTTGGTATGCAGTTCCATAAGGGGTTCCGCTTGTTCTGTCATAATCGTAACGATCAATACCAAAACGCCCTTTAGCATATAGAAAATCAGTAATATCCCAACGAATAGAAGCGGATCCAATCACACGCTCTTTTACAGAGTTGTCAAAGTATTGCCATGCGGCAAACCAAGGGTTTTGAGAAAAAGTATTATCACTTGTTCTAAATTCTGTACCGTCTTCATTTGTACCAAGACCACCAGCTCCAAGCATGTCGTTTACATCAATTGAAGGAGCGAATAAACGAATACCAAAGTTGGCGTTTCCAGGAGAATCCGATAACCTAGGAGCTCCCACCGCATCATCATTAATGTATTTAAGGTTTACATCTGAGGTAAAATTCTTAAACTTTTGGTTTACATTAATACCCAATGTATTTCTATCTAGAGTAGAGTTGGGTATGATGTCTTTGTTTTGAAGGTTAGAGTAAGACAATCTTACATTTCCACTTTGACTTGACGATGAAACCGCTACAGTGTTGATGAGTGTTTCACCACCAGAATAAAATTTATCAAGATTGTTCCCTTTGTAAGAATAAGGTCTTGAAACTCCATCCCATTGTTCAACACTTGAGCCGTTTAAAGGAATACCCCAGTTAGCATAAGTATCTAAATTATCAGATGTAGTTGAATAATCGCGTCCTTGACCATAAGTGGTTTGAGGATCATAAGGATCATTTTTAATATCATCAAATTGAACGGAACTGCTCACTTCTACCTGAATCCCTTCAACACCAGTTCCTTTTTTAGTTGTAATCAAGATCACACCATTAGAGGCACGTGATCCATAAAGTGCCGCTGCAGCACCCCCTTTAAGTACAGATACGGACTCTACTTCATCAGGGTTTAGTGCAGAGATTCCATCTCCCGCATCGGCACCCCCCCAAACACCTGCGGAGCCTAGGTTGGTATTGTCAATAGGGATTCCGTCTACTACGTATAGCGGCATGTTATTTCCACTGAGCGAGCTGTTTCCTCGAATAACGACTCGAGTAGAACCTTTAGCTCCAGCAGAGTTTCCAGAGATTTGAACTCCAGCTATTTTTCCTTGTAATGCATTGATGGCATTGGTAGATTTAATTTCACTTACTTCTTGGCCACCTACTTGAGTTACGGAGTATCCAAGAGCCTTGACATTTCTTTCAATCCCAAGGGCAGTAACAACGACCTCATCCAAAAGATCGTCTGGCTGTAAACTTACGTTATAATCAGCACCGTCACTTACTTGAATACTAGCAGTTGTATATCCAACAAAACTAATTGAAATAGTTTGACCATTGGAAGCACTTATGCTGTAATTTCCATCAAAATCAGTTGTTGTACCGTTGTTGGTTTGATCAACGACAACAGTTGCACCAGGTAATGGAACACCTGATTCATCCGTTACTAATCCACTAACTGTTTGCTGAGCAAATAGAACTCCGCCCATCAAAAAGAGTAAAACCAGTAAGGTTTTTGAGTTTTTGAATAAATTCATAGTTTAAATATAGTTAATAGTTATCCTTCTAAAGTATATTATTTTTTTGAACTATTTAACATTTTTTAACATTTATTGAATTTTATTTTTCAAGGTTTATGATTTATGGCTGGTGTAAATAAAGAGAGATTTGTAATAATTTGAACTAAGAGGTCTTTTTTAAAAAGTTTTTGCTCAGCTATAATTTCAACGGAATGTCTTTAAAAATCATTACCCTAATATCTTTGAAAATCAGCTTTATTAAAAGGCTTCTTATAAAGGTGTAAGAAAGTTAGTAATTCATTGTTTTCAGAAATCTTTTCTATAATTATGAATGCCCCCTCTAAAACATCTTCTTAACTATAAATAAATAGCAGAAGTTTTTTTCATTCAAAAAATAATAAAACGGGGCTCAAATTATTGTTCGGGAATTAGTCTAGGATTTGAAATTTTCCATCATGACGAATTTGATATGTTTTTTGATTTTCAGGATTAAAAGTAGTCCAATAGAGGGTATCGTTAATGGTCCTTTTTTCAAATTGAACAGGTTGATTTTTATAGAGAGCATAATGCTTTTGATCACGCTCTAAGTTCTTTTTTTCCAAAACCAATTTGTTTCTGTACAGACCATACATCCACTGGATCAATTGCGCATCATCAGTAACAGAGATGTTTTGATCTTTTCTATCAGTAAAAAAGACATAGCCCCAAAGTTCGGGTAGATGCATGTTAATGGCACCTTGTGGACTCCAAACCCAATTGTATTCGGGGAGGTAATTTCCATCGGCATCTTTTTTTCTATCATAACGGTTGTTTTTTAATTCATGCTCCCAATTAACTCTAGAAAAATTAATTCGCCAAAACTGGTTAATTGGCACGCTCCCTTGTAAGTTACCCCTTATCAAACTTTCCCAAGGTAATGCAATTTCAAGTTGCCATCCTTGGTCCGTATCGGAAGGATCATTTAAGCTTCCTTGATAAGAAACAGCGCTTAAAAGGTTTTCAATATCCCATTGATTATCAACTTTAACCTTATTTCGATAAGGTCTTTTTAAAAATAAGTCCCAAACGGTGTTTAGTGCATTAATTTCTAATTCCATATAATCGTGGGTATCCCCGTCAGGGTCAATAAAAACTTCAAAATCATTATTGTAAAAAATGACGGTATCACGTTGTTTTAAATTTCCCCAAATATGAGGTTCTTCAAGTTTTGCTAAAATATACAGTGCATGGGTGTCCCATAGCATTTTAACTTGAGTATTGTATTTGGGAATTTTAATTCCCTCAATATCAATAAAGGGATCTGTCCACGGTGCTTCTTCCCATTCAGAATCTTGTAAACCGTCAATCTTAGGAGGCTTGTTTGTAAAGTTTGCAAGATAAAGCTTCGGAACCTTAATTTGGTCAATATTTTCTGGAACTGAACGATGGCATGAGGAACTCAAGAGGAGAAGGATCAGAACCAAAAAAGGATAAAAACGCAATGAAAAAACTAAATTTTTAATTTTTATTTATTAATGGAAATGTTACTTAAAAAAAGCTCAAGACATTTCGTATTTGGATACAAGGTAAAGGATTTAATTTTTTAATTATATTGTAAGGTCTAAAATATTATTTAGGCAATCAAAATAAAAAACTAATAAGCCGTTATGAAGCCTGCCCTTTTTGGAAAATACCTTCGCTTGAGTCTTTATTTACTTTTACCACTAGCACTGGTTTGGATCTACAAATACCTCTTTGGAGGTCCCAAGAGTGAATTGATTTCTTCAAATGATCCAATTGCTTTCACACAAACAATCCCTGAAACCATTAATTACAACTTTGATGTAAAACCTATTTTATCAGATAATTGTTATGCCTGTCATGGGCCAGATGCTGAGGCTCGACAAGCCAACCTAAGACTGGATACAGAGGCGGGTGCTTTTGGGGATGCTAAGAATTTGAGTACTAAGCCCATAATTAAACGGGGGAATCCAGAAGAAAGTGCTTTAGTATTTCATATTAACAGTACTGATCCAAAAACTCAAATGCCGCCTCCAGATTCTAATTTGTCTCTCTCGGAAAGAGAAAAACAAATATTAGAAAAATGGATTGCTCAAGGAGCCCCTTGGGAAGGACATTGGGCATATCAAATACCAAAAAAAGCAGCATTGCCTCAAACCAACTTTACTGATTGGGCACAAAATGAAATTGATTTTTTCATTGCCTCAAAAATTCAAGCCAGAGGGTTAAAACCTTCGCCGCTAGCAGCCAAAGAAATCATTCTAAGAAGATTAGCATTTGACCTTACAGGCTTACCCCCTAGCCTTGAGTTAATGGATCGCTTTTTACAAGACGAGTCTGATCAAGCTTATGAACGAATGGTAGATCATCTCATGGAGCAGCCCCAATTTGGAGAACGAATGGCGTCTGTATGGTTAGATGTCGCTCGATATGCAGACACTCATGGATATCAAGATGATTTGGAACGGATTATGTGGCCTTGGAGGGATTGGGTCATCAGTGCTTTTAATAAAAACCTCCCTTATGATGAATTTATAACTTGGCAATTAGCAGGAGATCTTCTTGACGAACCTACCTTAGAACAAATCGTTGCAACGGGCTATAACCGAAATCACAAAATTACCCAAGAAGGTGGGGTCATAGATGAAGAATACCGAGTAGAATATGTTGCAGACCGTGCGATTACTACTTCCAAGGCACTTATGGGGATTACAGTTGAATGTGCACGTTGTCACGATCATAAGTATGACGCTGTCTCACAAAAAGAGTTTTTTAGTCTTTACAGTTTTTTTAATAATGTGGACGAAAAAGGGCGTATCGAATATGGGGAAACCCCTGCGCCTTTTATTACAATAGACAAGGACATAGTTAAAGAAGAACTTTCTTTTTTACACCTTCCGGACAGCATTCCAAAGGTAGAGCTCATGATAATGGAAGAAGTAGCAGATTTAAGAAAGACCTATACACTCTCTAGAGGACAATACGATGCACCAGAGGAAGAAGTTCAACCCGGTACTCCCTCTAGAATTTTACCTTTTGATAAAAAATATGCGCAAAATCGTTTGGGTCTTGCCCAGTGGTTTTTTGACGAAAAAAATCCGTTAACCTCTCGGGTAGTAGCAAATCGTTTTTGGCAACAATTTTTTGGAAGAGGACTAGTTGCAACCCCAGAAGATTTTGGAAACCAAGGAGCACGACCTTCTCATCCAGAATTATTGGATTGGCTTGCGGTAACTTTTAGGACTGAGGATCAATGGAACATGAAGGCCTTTATCAAAAGAATCGTCATGTCAGGAACCTATCGTCAATCCAGTAAGCAAATGGATGAAGTGAACCGAATGGATCCTACCAATATCCTTTTAGCGCATTATCCCAGACAAAAGCTCCCTGCAGAAATGATCCGAGACAATGCCTTAGTGACCAGTGGACTGCTGAACACTACCATAGGTGGACCAAGCGTTAAACCCCATCAACCGGAAGGACTATGGGAAGAAACAACTTCAGGCCAAGGCCTTACTCAATACCAACCCGATGGAGGAAGTAATCGATTTAGAAGGAGCTTATATACCTTCTGGAAAAGGACAGTTCCTCCACCAAACATGATTACATTTGACGCTCCTACTCGTGATTTTTGTACAGTAGAGAGACAGAAAACAAGTACTCCGCTGCAATCTTTGGTATTGCTAAACGACCCCCAATTCTTTAATGCAGCAAAAGCCATTGCAAAAAAAATAGATGCTGAAACGGGGCTTCAAACAGAAAGTGAAAAAATTCTAAAACTCTTTAGAACCATCACGTTACGAAAGCCCACTGATGAAGAAAAGAAATTACTAAACAATTACTTTGATGCTCTATTAAGCAATCGTTCTGTAAGTTCTGAAAATCCGTTAGTGGATTTAGCGCTTTTAATTTATAACTTAGACGAAACCACCCAAAAAAGCTAAAAAATGGATCCATTACATGAACACTTATTAAATAAAAACCGAAGACATTTTCTTCAAAAAATGGGATTGGGCATAGGAGGTTTAGCTTTGGGGAGCTTGTTGGACCCTATGGGATTAAAAAATAGCCCAACGGCTGCAGATCTTTTACAAACGGGACCCGTTCCCCTTCCTCATTTTGCGCCTAAAGCCAAACGAATCATTTATCTTTTTCAAAGCGGAGGTCCTTCACAACTGGATCTTTTTGATTACAAACCAAAATTGAACGAAATGCGTGGGCAAGACCTACCAGAATCCATAAGAAAAGGACAACGCTTAACGGGGATGACTTCTGGACAAAAAAACTTTCCACTAACGGGAAGTGTTTTTAATTTCAAGCAATACGGAGAATCTCGAGCATGGATTAGTGAATTAATGCCTTATACGGCAAAAATTGCTGATGAACTTTGCTTTGTGAAATCGATGCATACGGAAGCAATTAATCACGATCCTGCCATTACCTTCTTTCAAACAGGTTCCCAGCAGTCGGGAAGGCCCAGTTTTGGATCTTGGATGAGTTATGGTTTAGGAAGTTTAAACGACAACCTACCGGCATTTATCGTTATGTTATCTCGAGGGAGCGGACGGCCAAATGGCCAACCCTTATATTCCAGACTTTGGGGAAACGGTTTTTTAAGTTCATTACACCAAGGGGTTCAGTTTAGAGCAGGAAAAGATCCGGTTTTATATTTGAAAAATCCCGATGGGATTTCGCGCAAAGAGCGTCGTCAAATGTTAGACTATTTAGCGGCTATGAATGAAGAACAGGAAAAACTTTTTGGGGATCCTGAAGTAGCAAACCGTATTGCTCAGTATGAAATGGCGTATCGAATGCAAACCTCGGTAACGGATGTCATGAACATTGAAGATGAACCGGACCACGTTTTTCAAATGTATGGCCCTGAAGCATTAACCCCAGGAACCTTTGCAGCAAACTGTATTTTGGCACGAAGACTTATCGAAAAAGATGTTCGCTTTATTCAACTGTACCACATGGGGTGGGACCAACACGACAACTTACCTACCCAAATTGCAAAACAAGCTAAAGACGTTGATCAAGCCTCTGCTGCCTTAATCATGGACCTTAAACAACGCGGATTATTAGAAGATACACTCGTAGTTTGGGGAGGAGAATTCGGAAGAACAAATTATAGTCAGGGAACCCTTACCGACACCAATTATGGACGAGATCACCATCCCAGATCTTTTTCCATCTTTATGGCAGGAGGTGGAATTAAACCTGGGTTTACTTATGGAGAAACAGATGAATTTGGATATAATGTTGTGAAAGACCCCATGCATGTTCACGATCTACAGGCCACCATTCTAAATCAGTTTGGAGTAGACCATACCAAACTGACCTATAAATACCAAGGCAGACGTTTTCGTTTGACCGATGTAGCAGGAAATGTAATTCATTCTATTTTATCTTAAGCAACAGCTCATGAGATCGAGAAGAGAATTTTTAAACACTTCAATGGTGTTAGGAGCTTCAGCACTTATTCCAAATCTATTTTGGCAATGTGAACATTCAGAAGCTCTAATTATTGGTCATGGAGATTTTAAATATAAGATTGACCCGCAATGGGGAGTTCTTAACGCATCAAAAACTCCAGTAAAAGATTGTCATGAAATGGTGCAGACTAAAAATGGGGATTTGTATCTTTTAACCAATCATACCCAAAACAATATTTTGGTTTATACCCTTGATGGAAAATTAAAAAAATCATGGGGGACACAATTCCCAGGAGCTCACGGGCTCACTCTTTTTGATGAAAACGGTACAGAGGTTTTGTGGATTACAGATTACGAACGGAATCAAATTTTTAAAACTTCTTTGGATGGAGAAATCCTGATGACTATTGACGCACCTCAGGACATTGACACCTATAAGGACAAGAAGAACTTTAAACCTACCGAAACCGCCATTGCACCCGATGGAAGTATTTATATAGCTGATGGCTATGGAGCACAATGGATTACTCATTTTGATTCCAAAGGTCATTTGGTTAATTTTTTTGGAGGCTATGGAACAGGGAAGGATCAATTTCAAAACGCTCATGGGATTTGTTTGGATCAACGTTTTGGGAAAACGCCAACATTATTAATTACTGCACGAGAACAACAAGCCGTGAAGCGATTTAGTTTAGAGGGAACCCATTTAAATACCATTTCCCTTCCCGGAGCAAATATTTGCCGCCCAGTAATCCATAACGACAACTGTTATTTTAGTGTGCTTAAGTCTTCGGGTGTGGGCAATGAGGATTCGGGATTTGTATTAATAATGAATGAAAATGATGAAGTAGTATCCTGCCCTGGAGCAACATTTACTAACACTCCAAATGGAGAGAAACAGTATCATCAAAGCTTACGTGTTTTTAAATACCCCCATGATGTTTGTATTGATAAGGATGAAAATGTATATGTTCCCCAATGGAATTCCGGGAATACCTATCCTATTAAATTAGAGCGAGTATGAAGAAAGTTGTCCTATTCATATTCTTAGGGTTTTTTTGTGTTGCCTGTAAACAAAAATCTAAATACATTCATGCAGGAGCCGTTCAGCTTTCAACTCCCTCGGTAAATAGTAGTTCCATTTTTGCAACGGAAAAAAATTATTTAGAAGCCCCCTATCTTAACCCCTCCCATCAATTAGAAATTATCCATAAGGAATCAAAGACAAAAAAAATTTATGAATCACAAGAAAAAATTTCCCTATCCCAAACAGGTACCTATCAGATTCGTTCGGTAGCCTCTTCTTTTAAAGCAAGTGAACCCATTGAATTGAAAGTACTTCCTCCCGGAAAAAAAATTGCTTCAGTAATATGGGATTCAAATCCTAAACCCAAATATTTTAAGGGCGGGGATAAAGTTCTTAACGATGGAAAAAACGCAGAAATTTCTTTTCATTCTAATGGATGGGCGGGTTCAAATGAATTTTTTCGTTTAGCTCTTAAGATGGATGGTGAAATGAAAATTGACTCCCTACTGATCGGGACGCTCTTCAACCCCTCTGCCTGGATTTACCCCACAGCAAGTATCAAACTAATAATTGAAAAAGCAAACGGAGACCTACTAGAAAAAAAATTTGAAATCAAGGTAGCGGGAGACATGAATGAACAATGGCATGAATATGTAACATTAAACTTAAATGAATCAGCAGAACGAATACAAATGGAAATTCTCCCGAACGAATTACCAGAGCAACACCCTGGTGCAGGAACCCCTTCTTGGATATTTCTAGATGAACTTATTATTTATTAAATTAGACTAAACTGAATTGTAGTATGTGGCTTGATTATTTAGGGAAATTCCATCCAGTAGTTCTCCACCTTCCCATAGGTGCACTAGTATTCACTTTCATCATTGCAATAGTTGCTCTCAAAGATGATAAGCCTTTTAGGTCAACCATTAAAATGGGGTTAATCTTCAGTTTTTTTGGTGCTCTGGTCTCTAGTATTCTAGGCTATCTGTTATACCAGGCAGGGGGTTATGAAGAGGCTGCAGTTCAGAATCACATGATATTGGGATGGGTCACTACAGCAAGCATTGCGGTACTCTGGGCACTTTTTGAGCAGGTTTCTTTTAAAAAAAGATTCTTCCCATTTTTTGTTATGAATGTTATTGTTTTATCTGTCACAGGACATTATGGAGGTCAGATCACTCATGGCCAACAGTATCTTGCACTTCCTCAGGAAGAGGAAAAGGTGATAACTATAAACATAGATTCGATACAATTATATGATCAAGCGGTGGCTAAGATTTTTGATAGAAAATGTGTGAGTTGTCACAATTTTTCAAAGAGAAAAGGAGGCTTAGCACTTCATCAACCCCTTGCTATTCTAGAAGGCGGAGAGCTAGGATTACCTTATACTGTTGGAAATGCAGTTAAAAGTAGGATTATAGAATATGCGGAACTGCCTCTAGAAGACGATTTGCATATGCCTCCTCAAGGAAGGCCTCAACTTACTCCAAGTGAGTTAAAAGTTCTTGCCTATTGGATTGACGAAGGGGCAAATTTTGACGGGACAATTTCATTTAGGAGTTTTCCGGAAGAGGTTCAACAGTCTTTCGCTCAATTTTTACCAAAAAAACTCCCAGATGTAGAACCGTTAAAAGCCAGCATACTTTTAAGATTGCAAAAAATGGATTTCCGCGTAAGTCCTTATACTGCTGACACTCCTTTTATACAAGCCAAATTTATGGGAGAATCCTTGAGCAGTAAAGCGTTAAATGCACTATTGGATGCTGCTGATCAATTAATAGAATTGGAATTGCCTAATGTTGAACTTCCGGAGGGTTTTTGGAAGGAGATCACCTCATTTAGTAATCTATTAAAATTGAAATTGGATGGTACAAATGTTCAAGATCAGCACCTTCAGAAACTCAATAGTCTCCCATTACAATCTTTAAATATAGCTAGGACCCAAATCTCTCCAATAGGTGTAAAGAGTTTGCTTGAACACACTTCTCTGGAAAACGTATATGCTTGGAATACAAAAATAGCATCAAAAGAAGAGAAACTTTTACAAGAACAAACTCAGATAAAATTAGTTTTTGGTGTTTTTGAGGGATTTTCTAAACCCCAGCAATTGAAACCGCCTCAGCTTACAACGGAGAAAACCCTTTTTGACAGTAGCCTTGCGGTAGATTTTTTCAGTAAAGTCAAAGGGAATATCATCCGATATACATTAGATGGGAGTGATCCAGACTCAACGGCAACAATTTATGACCAACCAATAGAAATCAATAAATCATTAACATTAAAAGCACGGAGTTTTAAAAGTGGGTGGCTTCCCAGTGACGTTTTTAGTGAAGATTATTTTAAGGTAGGGAAGAGGATAAAAAAATACGAAATGTTAACCCGTCCTTCCAATCGGTACTCAGGCGTTCATAAACTTTTTGATTTTGAAGAGGGGACCACAAATTTTGCCGATGGAAATTGGCTTGGATTCTCTGGGAACGATTTGGTTTTTACCACAAAAATCTCTAAATCAGAACGTTTAAAAAACATTACCATAAGCTGTATGGAGTCTATTGGGGGATGGATTATCTACCCTAAACGGATTCGTATTTTAGGCAGAGCGGGAGAGGGCGCTTTTACCGAGATAGGGCGTTATGATTACCGTCCTGAAAAAATCCCGACAGAAACCACGAAAAAAAGCTTTACGGTTCCTATCTCCGCTGGAGAAAAAACGGAGTTAAAAGTAATAGTTGAAAATGTAGAAAAACTTCCTAAATGGCATCCAGCTGCTGGTGAAGACGCTTGGTTATTTGTAGATGAGATTTTATTTTGGTAATCACGGCTCCCTTTTTAAAAAAGAACTAATCATCCATTTTAAGGAGCATAATTTGAGGGATTTAAAGTCAAAAAGCAGAATTGATTAAGATCAAAAAATTAATTATTGCGTAAAAAAAAGCAGGCAACATTAACAGGGGTTGGTCATTAATTTTAATTCTTACTCCCAGAGCAGTGAGCATCATTAACATCAGTGATGCTGATGATAAAGGGATTAAAGGCTGGAACAATAATCCTATTAATAAACCCATACCTCCAAGGAGTTGAAGACTACCTATTAAAAAGCGTTGTTCCCCATAGCCCCAGCGCTCATATTCGGCAACCATTTTTTTTGAAAAAAAGGAAGTAAATCCGTAGAATATAAATGAAACGCCAGAAATTAGGATTAGAATATAGTGTATTGTCATGGTTTATAGCAAACCATAATCAACTGCAGCAACAAAAATTGAAAGCACTAACAACAGAAATGAAGGAACATATTTCTTAAGTGGGTTTCGAACTTTAATGTGTGCAAGTTGTGCACAAACCATCAAAAAAGCCATAAGTAAAGCGGAAACAAAAACCACTTTTTGGTAAAAAATTCCTACAACTAATAAAGTAGCTAATGATATCTTAGCTGCTCCAACCATACTGCGAACTAGATCGGATAACCCATATTGTTTAAACTCTTTGACAATATTATCAAAACGAAAGACCCAAACAATCACAATGGACACTGCAATGATTATTTGAGCATAAATAGCTAATTTTTCCATATTTTAAAGGTATGATTTTTTTATAAACGAATGGTAATGGTCAGAATTTTCATACAAAGAACACCTCCATTATAAAAGACAAGCTTTTTAAAAAGGCGTAGACAAACATGAGAAAGTTCCTCTATTTTGTAAAGAGGAATAGGGATTAATTACGCTCTTATTCTGAAGGAGGATCAGCATCTTCAATACTAGTATCATTCTCACCCAGACGAATTCTAAACACAAGCTCATGTGTTCTTAGGTTGAGTTGTGACAAACCATTATCCGTTGGAGTTTCGTAAGCATAGCCCACATCAAACATTCCCAAGGAGAGGACACTCATTAGTGCCA
>JALRDC010000022.1 GCA_023262245.1 Flavobacteriaceae bacterium | reverse complement strand
GGTTATATAACGGGATTTACAGAAAATTATATCAAAGTGCGTAAACCGTGGAATCCCAAATTAGTCAATACGTTACACCAAGTCAAATTAGAACGTATCGATGAGTCCGGTTATGTTCGCTTTGAGTAATTAAGATTAAAGCATCCCTACCGGAAGTAATCTTTTGTAGCGACGATTACCACGAACAAAACTTGCAATTGTTGGGGAGGTGGGAACTACACTTAGATTCTTTTCCTGAATAAACTCTAACACCTTAACCATAAATGCTTCCTGAAAGTCTTTATCTTTAATTTCGTCAGGGATGTGCAGTTTGGTAAGAAAAATTTTTCTTTCTTGTTCAGAGTATTCGATTCGGGCTAAGTTATCATCTACTTTAATTTCAAATTGGCGAAGAAATTCGTTGTTGACTAAAGTTAAATCATTCATAGATAGAGGAATTGATTGTTAAGTTTAGTAATGTTTTTAAATTTGTTTTTTTTGAAAGGGACTACAAAATTACGAAATAAAAGTAAGCAACATAGATTTATAGGGTAAAAAATGAGTAAAATTCACCTTTATTGTATGCCTGGAATGGCTGCAAGTCCTAAAATTTTTGAATTCCTAAAGTTGCCTAAGGTTTTTGAAATACATTTGCTAAGTTGGATGCCTCCAAAAAAAAAGGAGTCTTTAAGCGACTATGCCAAGAGAATGTGCGAACGTGTAAAACATGACAATCCAGTATTGTTAGGAGTTTCTTTTGGAGGTGTTTTAGTTCAAGAAATGGCTAAGCACATTGCGATCAGCGATTTAGTAATAGTATCGAGTATAAAGAACAAGGAAGAACTTCCTCTGTCTATGAAAATGGCTCAAAAGACGGGTGCCCACAAATTACTCCCCACGCAATGGATAAAAAACATTGATAAGCTTGCCTTATTCGCTTTTGGCAAAGGAATTAAAAAACGTTTAGCACTTTATCAACGGTATCTATCAGAACGCAATCCAGAATATTTAAACTGGGCAATCGATGCTTTAATACATTGGGACCAAGAGCGCACTCGAAACGGGATTCTTCATATTCATGGAGCTTCTGACACGGTCTTTCCAATTAAAAATTCATCAAAGCCATATATAAAAATAAAAGGGGGGCATGCAGCTATTATTACTCAAGCTACCTGGTTTAATGAACAACTTCCAGAATTACTCATAAAAAAATAATTACTTTTGAATACAAACCAAGGTAGAAGATTCATAAAATGTCTGTTAGATGAAAAATAAAATTCTTTTATTGATTCCTTTATTTCTAATTCTAATTTTATTGGGATATACTAGTGTTAACCCAGAAATGAAAACCGCTTTTAGGTATAATGGAGAAGGACAGTCATTGAAGGTTTATGCTTTAAAACTTCCAGAAACGATCGACTTTTCGGGAGAAGAAACCCCTCTTGATGCACCCGATATAAGAGAACGATTAGACAAAGAATTATTAGTTAATACCTATTGGCAATCCAATATGATGCTTCTTTTAAAAAGAGCCAATAAATGGTTTCCAATGCTAGAAAAAATACTTGAGGAAGAGGGTGTTCCTGAAGATTTTAAATATTTAGCTGTGATAGAAAGTGGTCTCGAAAACCTTCGATCGCCAAAAGGAGCAAAAGGTTTTTGGCAACTCATGCCAGCAACAGCAAAAGAATATGGTTTGGAGGTAAATAGTAATGTTGACGAACGCTATCACATTGAAAAATCTACTAGAGTAGCTTGTAAATACCTTTTGAAGGCAAAAGCACGTTTTGGAAGCTGGACCCTTGCTGCTGCTTCCTATAACAGAGGGATGTTTGGAACAAATCGACTTTTAGATAGTCAATTAGTAGATAATTATTACGACTTATTGCTCAATAATGAAACCAGTAGGTATGTTTTTAGAATTTTAGCTGTAAAAGAAATTATGTCCAATCCTCAGCGCTATGGGTTTGTATTTGAAGAAAAAGATTTATATCAACCCATACCTATTCGAAAGATAGGATTGGATACACCCATTGCTAATATCGCTGAGTTTGCAAAAGAAAATGAGATCAATTACAAACTTTTAAAAATTCACAACCCTTGGTTGATACAGAATCATTTAAACAATAAATCAAGAAAATTTTACGAAATCGCAATACCAGAATCAGGTCATTACTAAATGCGCTTCATTTGTTGTTGAATCATTTTCATCTGACCCGTAAGCATCCCGTGTTTATCCAATTTTTTTGCTTCCGTAAGTAATTGTTGCGCTTCTCTTTTTCTTCTTTTTTGAAGATAAATCCCTGCCAAACTCATTTTTGCCATAGCCAAATCATGATTCATAGATAAACCAAGCGACAGGGCTGCTTTAAAAAATTTTTCGGATTGGGTAAGGTTTTTTTGAGAGTGTATAATTCCCAAAAGGTAGTTGTAATATCCTTGTTGTTTGCGAACTAAATTTCGCTGAATATTGGGGATACGCATCAACCATTTTTCAGTTCCCTCAAAGTCTTGTTTCCGGAGCCTTAAAAAGGCTAAAAAAATCATTTCATTCTTAAAATACAACAGTACAAACATTCCTGAAAGCAAGAGCATCATAATTCCATTTCCGATGTAATCATCAATGAATTGATAAATACCAAATGCAAATGCTAAGGCAGCAAGGATTAATTTTATGACTTTTGGAAACATAATTTTTATTTTTTTCAAAGGTAAAAAAAATCAATTGTGAAATGTTGATAATCAAGTTTGGAAGACAAAAAAGTTGTTGTATATTTGCCCGACTTTAAAAGGAGCAAAACTCCAGACAGATAAATTATGAAAAGAACATTTCAACCCTCCCGAAGAAAGAGAAGAAACAAGCACGGTTTCAGAGAACGTATGGCAAGTGCAAACGGACGTAAAGTATTGGCATCTCGTCGTGCTAAAGGAAGAAAAAAATTATCTGTTTCCTCAGAACCCCGCCACAAAAAATAATGATAGAATTAAGTTATAATGAAGGTGTTACTTTTTTGAAAGTGACACCTTTTTTTTTATATTAAAAAACTATATTTAAACAAATGCCAAAAGTAGATTCAATAAAGAGTATTTTAGTCATCGGATCAGGTCCTATAATCATAGGTCAAGCATGCGAATTTGATTATTCAGGAACTCAAGCGCTTCGTTCATTAAGAGAAGACGGAATAGAAACCATTCTTATAAACTCTAATCCAGCAACCATAATGACCGATCCCACTATGGCTGATCATGTATATTTAAAACCTCTCAACACTAAATCTATTATTGAAATATTAAAAAAGCATAAGATAGACGCGGTTTTACCAACAATGGGTGGACAAACAGCTTTAAACTTGTGTATAGAAGCAGCCGAGAAGGGAATTTGGGAAGATTTTGGCATAAAAATCATTGGAGTAGATATTGATGCTATTCAGATTACTGAAGACCGAGAACGTTTTAGAGAATTAATGCTGGATATTGGAATTGACATGGCACCTCAGGCCACAGCCACTTCCTACCTAAAGGGTAAAGAAATTGCGCAAGAATTTGGTTTTCCACTAGTAATAAGAGCTTCCTACACACTGGGAGGAGCGGGAGCATCTTTTGTTCATAAAGCGGAGGATTTCGACGAATTACTGACCAGAGGCTTGGAAATTTCACCGATACATGAAGTCATGATCGATAAGGCGTTAATAGGCTGGAAAGAATACGAGCTTGAGCTACTTCGGGATAAAAATGATAACGTTGTCATCATTTGTACTATAGAAAACATGGATCCTATGGGAATCCACACAGGAGATTCAATTACGGTAGCCCCAGCAATGACACTCTCTGACAAAACCTTCCAGAGGATGCGGGATATGGCCATTCATATGATGAGGAGCATTGGAGATTTTGCTGGAGGCTGTAACGTTCAATTTGCAGTAAGTCCAGATGAAAAGGAAGACATTATTGCTATTGAAATAAACCCAAGAGTATCGAGATCTTCAGCTTTAGCCTCAAAAGCTACCGGATATCCTATAGCAAAGATCGCTGCAAAATTGGCTATTGGATACTCCTTAGACGAGCTTGAAAATCAAATTACTAAATCTACAT
The DNA here is from genome assembly GCA_023262245.1 of Flavobacteriaceae bacterium. Taxonomy (GTDB): domain Bacteria; phylum Bacteroidota; class Bacteroidia; order Flavobacteriales; family Flavobacteriaceae; genus MS024-2A. The sequence continues at coordinate 3,668 of JALRDC010000022.1, read as the reverse complement.
CAGCGTTATTTGAACCAACGCTGGATTATGTTATCGTGAAAATACCCCGTTGGAATTTTGACAAGTTTGAAGGATCTGACCGTACGCTAGGGCTCCAAATGAAATCTGTGGGGGAAGTCATGGGAATTGGAAGGTCATTCCAAGAAGCACTTCATAAAGCAACTCAATCCCTAGAGGTGAAGAGAAATGGTCTTGGAGCAGATGGGAAAGGCTATACCGATTATGACACGATAATTAAAAAATTGACCGTAGCCAGTTGGGATCGTGTTTTTGTGATTTATGACGCTATTTCCATTGGGATTCCTCTGAGACGCATTCATGAAATCACCAAAATAGATATGTGGTTTTTGAAGCAATACGAAGAACTCTTTTTGTTGGAGGGGGAAATTTCCAATTTCAACATAGATACCATAGACTCCGCATTGCTATTAGAGGCAAAGCAAAAAGGATTTGCAGACCGACAAGTAGCACACATGCTCAAGTGTTTAGAAAGCGAAGTTCACGCCAAGAGAGTAGAAATGGGAATCCAAAGAGTTTACAAATTAGTTGATACTTGTGCAGCAGAATTTGAAGCTAAAACACCTTATTATTACTCCACTTTCGAAGCAAAATTAAAGTTAAATGGCGGTGAAGAGTATAGCGATAACGAAAGCAAAGTAACTGATAGAAAAAAAATTGTTGTATTGGGATCGGGTCCCAATCGAATTGGACAGGGAATAGAATTTGATTACTGTTGTGTTCATGGAGTACTCGCTGCTAGTGAATGCGATTATGAAACAATTATGATTAATTGTAACCCCGAAACCGTCTCTACAGATTTTGATATCGCGGATAAATTATATTTTGAACCTGTATTTTGGGAACACATTTACGATATAATTCAGCACGAAAAACCGGAAGGGGTAATCGTGCAGCTAGGTGGACAAACAGCGCTTAAATTGGCTGAAAAACTAGATCGTTATGGAATTAAAATTATTGGAACAAGTTTTCAGTCTCTAGATTTAGCTGAAGACCGAGGGAGCTTTTCTACCTTACTAAAAGAAAATGACATCCCATATCCCGAATTTGGTGTAGCTCAAACAGCCGATCAGGCGCTTGCCCTTGCAGATCAATTGGACTTTCCTATACTGGTAAGACCCTCTTATGTCTTGGGAGGACAAGGGATGAAAATTGTAATCAATAAAGAAGACTTAGAAGCGCATGTAGTAGATTTACTCCAAAAGATTCCAAACAATAAACTCTTACTTGATCACTATCTTGATGGTGCTATTGAATGTGAAGCAGATGCTATTTGTGACGGAGAAGAAGTTCAAATCATTGGAATCATGGAGCATATTGAGCCTTGTGGAATTCATTCAGGGGACTCTAACGCTACCTTGCCCGTTTTTAACTTGGGAGAATATGTTGTGCAACAGATTAAAGACCACACCAAAAAAATAGCCTTGGCTCTAAACACTGTGGGATTAATCAATATTCAATATGCAGTTAAAGATGACATGGTTTATGTTATAGAAGCCAATCCAAGAGCTTCTCGAACAGTACCCTTTATTGCAAAAGCCTATAAGGAACCCTATGTAAATTATGCCACCAAGGTCATGCTTGGAAAAAATAAAGTAAAAGATTTTGAGTTCAATCCTCAACTGAAAGGATATGCGATCAAACAACCCGTATTTTCTTTCAACAAATTCCCAAATGTAAATAAACAACTAGGTCCAGAGATGAAAAGTACTGGTGAAAGTATTCTGTTTATTGATAGTTTGAAGGATGATGCATTTTACGATTTGTACGCAAGACGTAAAATGTATTTGACCAAATAATATAATTTACATAGCTTTACAAAAAAACACCAGGATGGAAATGGATAGGAAAGGAATGAACGTTGTTTTTGGGTTGGTTATACTTGCTGTGATTACACGCCTGTTGCCGCACCCACCTAACTTTGCTCCAATTACAAGCATTGCACTTTTTACAGGGTTTCATTTTGTCAATAAACGATTGGCATTATTTATACCCATTGTAAGCATGTTTCTCACAGACTTATATTTAGGGGTTCACTCTTTGATGCCCATAATATATTGCGCATTTGTATTGATTTCACTCATCGGATTAAAAGCTAAATCATTGTCTTTACTGACAGTATTCAGTGCATCGGTAGCCTTTTTCATTATTAGTAACTTGGGAGTTTGGTATTTTTATTATCCGTTAACTTGGGCAGGGCTAAGCAGTTGTTTTATCCTAGCCATACCTTTCTTCATTAATACTATTGCTGGTGATTTATTCTTCACATCTGTTTTACAATTTTCTTATCAAAAATTAAATCGTACTGCAGCGATCATCCACTAATAATGTTACTTTTGTAATTGAGGTTTCTCAAGTAGGAGATAAAAAAAGGGAATTTGGTTAAAAACCAAAGCTGTGCCCGCAACTGTAAGCTGAGTTATCATAATAACACTTTATTCCATTCTTTTACCACTGTCAAAGATTGATGGGAAGGCGGACTAAAGATGCAAGCCAGGAGACCTGACCTCAAACTAATGGTTTTAAACTTCGGGATTAAAGTATTAAAGCACCTTATTGATTATATGAATCTATTTAATAATTTAAAGTGGATTGTTTTATTAATTTATTGCGGAATTTTTGCTCAGCAAACAGCTCCCCTAGACAGTTTATTACAAGATGAAGACACGAATAAACTAGATGAGGTTATCCTGATTGATTCCCGTTTCCCACTTAAGCGATCACAATCTGGAAAACCTGTTATTAAAATTTCCCAAAAAACCCTTGAGAACTTTCAAGGGTTAGGTTTAAGTGCATTGATTAAACAATATGCAGGCATCGAAATTTTAGGTAGCCAAACCTATGCAGGACAAAATAAAACCATTTCTCTTAGAGGTGGAAGAAATCGTCAAGTACTTGTATTAATTGATGGTATCCGAGTTTCTGATCCTTCAAGGATCGACAATGATTTTAATTTAAATTTTCTAGATTTAAATCAAATAGAATCAATTGAAATTTTAAAAGGGGCTTCATCAACACTCTATGGTAGCTCTGCCGCAACAGGAGTGATAAATATAAAAACAAAAACCGCAGCACAAGGCTTTCAAGCATCGCTACAGAGCACTACGGGTTCACAAAATAGTCAAAAAACTACTCGAAAGTTCAATCTTTTTAAAAACAGTTTACACCTCAGTCAAGGCGGAGAACAATTACGTGCTAAAGCTTATCTCGCTCATCATAGTGCAACGGGTATGAGTGCGGTGATCGGTCCAGAAAAAGATCCTTTTGATCAACTGAATGTGGGAGCCTCTTTAGCGTTTAAAGCTAAAAATACTTTTGATTTAAAAACAGGCTATGATCATTCCAACATTCAGTCTGAATATGACAATAGTTTTCCTTTGGAGGATGCTGATTTTAAGCTAGCTACACAGTTGGATCGTTGGTACTTTAATCCTAATCTCAATTATAAAAACGGAGGGTTGTCACTACGTTTGGGCTATCAAAAAATTCTTAGAGATTTTCAAAGTAGTTTTCCTTTTCAAACAACTGCCAAAAATACTCAGGCGGAGCTCTTTAACAAATATGTTTTTGGGGATCGATTATATACTGTTCTAGGGGGATTGATTCAGAAAAATTACGCTGATTATGAAGGAGGTCAAAACAGCAGTCAG
>JALRDC010000157.1 GCA_023262245.1 Flavobacteriaceae bacterium | reverse complement strand
TTGCAACTGCTACAGAACCAATACTTCCACCAAAATAACCATCAGAGATGTTTTCATAGGTCTGACCCCCATCTTCCGTTTTCCATACTCCACCGCCAGCAGCGCCAAAGTAAAATAAGTTGGGTTTGCCAGGAACTCCTGTTACAGCAGCAGATCTCCCGCCACGAAAAGGACCGATAGAACGGTATTCCAATGAGGCATAGGAACTTTCCGGAAAACTGATCGTGTTTATCTTTCCCCGCTTTCTTGATTGTGCATTTATGGGTTGTACCATAGTGAATGCCATTATTATAGATGCTAAGACGATTTGGAGATGCAGTTTTGATTTTTTCATAATTCGTTTTTCTGTGAGAACTAAAAATATGAAAATTTATTTTAAAAAAGTTGGATTTGAGATTCTGTTAAACTTATGCTTTAGAAATCAAATCTTTACGAACAGCTCGATTTAAATAATATACGGTGACTACTGTAGAACATAAGTCTGCTAGTGGGAAGGCCATCCAAACTCCCAATATTCCAAAATGAGGAGGAAGTAAAAACAACAAAGGAATGAAAAAGAGTCCCTGCCTACTTAATGTCAGAAGTAATGCAGGTAGTGCTTTTCCAATTGCTTGAAAATATGCTGCTCCAATAAGCTGAACCCCAATGATAGGTAAAGCCATAAACACATAGCGTAGTGCCACTGATGTCTGATCTGAGACGGCAATATCTTTTGAAAAAATTGCTGGAATAACATCTGAAAAAAGAAAAATAGCTACAAAAATCAGGCTTGCCATTATACTGGAGTAGGCGATGGAAATATTGATTGATTTTCTGACGCGCTGCCAATTTTGAGCACCATAGTTATACCCTGCAATTGGAAGAAATCCTTGGGTAATTCCAAAAATTGGAAAGGTAGCAAACATTAACATCCTGCTGATAATAGCATATACTGTAATGGATGACTCTCCTCCTAAAGTAAAGAGAATGTTGTTTACCAAAAGGACGGTTATACTTACCATAGCCTGACGTACAAGGGTTACAGAACCTAAGGAAGCTATTTCGTGAACCAAATCAATCTTCGGAATAAAGGCTTTAATAGTGGGTTTGAGTGAGGATTTTCCTGAAAGAAAAAAATAAATGATATAGGAGGCGCAAACTCCGTAGGAAAGAGTCGTTGCCCATGCCGCACCCATCATACCCCAGTCAAAAGCCTTTATAAATACATAATCTAAAATCAAATTCGAAGCGGAAGGGAGCAGCATTGCATACATCGCATTTTTGGGCTTCCCTTCTGCACGTATGCTGTTATTTGACATCATGCAGAAAGCCAATACTGGCACTCCGTACATTACAATGATATAGTATGTTTTAGCAAGGTCGAAAAGGCTCCCATTACCCCCAAAGATCGGAATTATTTGATCTACATATGCCAAGCCAAATATGATGACAAAAGTTGTCATGACTAGGGTTAAAGAAATTTGATTTCCAAAAGTTTGTGCTGCTTTTTCAAGATTCCTTTCACCTAAACTCCTTGAAATAATTGAAGCGCCCCCAATTCCAATTGACATCCCCAAGGCAGCAATAAAAAAAGATACTGGAAGAACCACATTGATGGCTGCAATCGCATTTGATCCTATCCATTGACCTACAAAAATAGTGTCAATTAATATGTTTAACGACATTACCAGTATTCCTATCGAAGCAGGAATTGCTTGCTGAATTAATAATTTGGGAATGGGAAGAGTACCTAAAAGTTCTGTGGAGCCTTTTCTCATTCAGCTACCTCCTTGTGTGCCCATTCATCGATCCAACGACTCAGAACATTTACCCAATCGTCCCGATCGTTGATACAAGGAATAACGTGTAAATGTTTTCCTCCCTTTTCTTCAAAATCTTCTGCGGCTTCCATACCTATTTCTTCCAAAGTTTCTAAACAATCTGAAACAAATGCTGGTGTAGCAATAGCTAATTCTTTAGTTCCTGTTTTGGCAAAATTTTCTACCGTTTTATCGGTATAAGGTTTTAACCAGGAGCCTAAAATGGAGACTCGAGATTGAAAACTGGTGGAATAGCTCCCTTCCTTGAGTTCCAAATATTCGGCAACTTTAATGGAGGTCGTTTCGCACTGATGCCGGTAACAATAGGCATGTGCCGGGGAGTCAGTAAAGCAACATTTACCGTCCATTTTGCAATGGGATTTGGTCACATCAGATTTACGAATGTGGCGTTCCGGCACCCCATGATAGGAAAACAACAAATGCTCCCAATCTTTACCCTGTAGTGCCTCTTGAATTGAATTTCCCAATACACGTATATAATCAGGATGGTCGTAAAAGGGAGGCAAGGAAGTGAGTTTCATTTCGGGAAATTCCTTTTGCTGCAATTCTTCTGCTAGTACTAAAATTGTCTCTGTAGTTGCCATTGCAAATTGTGGATATAAGGGTACCAATAACACCTCGGTTACCCCTAAATCTTTTAATTTTTTCATCCCCTCTTTTATAGAAGGATTGCCATAGCGCATTGCTAAGGCAAGAGGCACAGATACTTTTTTTTGTACCTTCTCTTGTAGTTTTTTAGAGAGCACAATGAGTGGTGAACCTTCCTCCCACCAAATTTTTCTATAGGCTTCTGCCGATCGTTTTGGACGTGTTTTTAAGATAATCCCTTTTACTAAAAAGGTTCGAAACCACTTGGGCAAGTCAATGACCCGCTCATCCATTAAAAATTCGTCTAAGTATTCCTTAACATCATTTGTATCTGTACTATCCGGAGAACCCAGATTGACAAGTAAAACTCCTTTCATGTGCAATTTTTTACGAAGATACAGAACCTAAATATTTCTTTGGAGTGGTTCCGTATTTCTTTTTAAATGCCGTTATGAAATGACTGGCTGTACTGTATCCCAACTTCAGTCCTACTTCATTGACATTATATTTTTGAGAATCCAGCATTCTTCTAGCTTCTTCCATTTTATGATCTAATAAATAAGCAAATACGGTATCTCCGTATAGCTGTTTAAACCCTTCCTTGAGCTTTTTCAAAGACAAGCCTATTTCTACTGCAAGTTGCTCAAGAGAAGGGGGGTCGGTCATGCGCTCTAATATAATGGCTTTAGCGCGTCGGATTTTTTGGATGTTTTCTTCATCAACTAAAAAAGGGCATTGCTCTACAGAAGGATCCTCACTTTTATTGAAATACAAACTCAACAACTCATAAACCTTACCTTTAAAATACAAAGACCTCATGCTGTCGTGAACTTTGGCTTGCAGAATTTGACTTAAAACTACAGCAATAGAGGATGAAAATGGAAGATTGTCATAATACTTTCTAAAACTATTTTCAGGGCTTAAAAAAGAAATATGATTTGCATCAGGGGAAAATAAAGAATGAAATTTAGTTATGGAGATTAAAATACTCACCATCCAGGTATTTGGTGCTAATTCCACGTCTATGGGCAATGCTTTTTGAGGGTTGTAAAGCAACATGGAATGGTCTTCTTGGACTTGAAAGGTATACCGTCCTTCATTAAATGTGAAGTTTGTTTGACCCTTTAAACAAAAATGAAACTGAATAACATCTTGATTTACCCCTTGTTTTTTATGCTGAAGACCCTCGCTGTCATTTTTCATACGAAGGACATAAAAACCTTTTTCTATGTCTGTCTCATCAATAGAACTTGTACCGTTATTTTTCATGAATGGTTTAATTGTATTTTTGTAAACTAAATCTATAAAAAGTTAGACAAAAATAGGGTTTTTAGAGTTTTTTAAGAAAAGAAAGAAAGAAAACCTTTATAGGTATTTAAAAACTTTTTAGCGTTATTTTTTAGGTGTTCTCTCACTTACTTTTGTAACGAAAATTGAATGAAACCTTTTGAAAGAAACACATCATTTCTTTGCCATTGGAGTTAGTTATAAGTCGGCTGATATTGACCTAAGAGGTCAATTCAGTCTCAATGACTCACAACATCATGCCTTGTTTTTAGATGCGAAAGAACGCAATATTAAGGACTTGCTTGTCATAAACACCTGCAACCGAACAGAAATCTATGCTTGGGCAAAAGATGCGAAAAGTTTGATTGATTTGCTTTGTCGTCATTCAGGTGGAAGCCATGAATTATTTGAACAAATTGGATATTGCCTAAAGGATGAGGCGGGTTTTCAACATTTATTTCGTGTAGGAACTGGTCTAGAAAGTCAAATTCTTGGGGATTTTGAAATCATTGGACAAATCAAACAAAGTTTTTACCGATCTAAAAAAATGGATTTAGCGCAAGGCTCTCTGGAACGCCTTATAAACGCAGTAATCCAAACCAGTAAACGCATTAAAACGGAAACCAAAATTTCAAGTGGGGCTACCTCAGTTGCCTTTGCTTCTGTGCAGTACATACTCAATCATGTACCCGACATATCGAAAAAAAAGATACTGCTTTTCGGAACAGGAAAAATAGGAACCAATACCTGCGAAAATTTGGTGAAACATACCCAGAATGATCATATTACTTTAATCAATAGAACTCAAGCCCGAGCAGAAAAAATAGCAGCTAAGTTTCCTGTTTTAGTGAAGCCTTATGGAGAACTAGCCTCAGAAATTCACAGTGCAGATGTGCTCATAGTTGCTACTGGAGCCCAAAATCCTACCTTAACTATAGAATTAATTCACACGACAAAACCGCTGTTGATTCTTGATCTATCAATTCCAAGAAATGTTGCTTCAGAAGTCAATGATTTGGAAAATGTACGTGTGGTTCATTTAGATGAATTGTCTCAAATTACTGATGCCACTTTTGAGAAAAGAAAAAAATACATCCCCAAAGCTGAAATTATTTTAGATGAAGTTAAAACAGAATTTTTAGTTTGGTTAAAACATCGAAAATACATCCCAACTCTTAATGCTTTTAAAGACAAAATTGTCCCCTCAAAAAAAGAAGCGAGAGAACTAGAAAATTATATCAACAATTGTTTTGGCTACAAAAAGAAGCAACAGATCGCACAAAAAATAACAGGTCAAATTGCAGCTTACATTCGTGAAAACCCTCATAAAGCAGAAGAAACCATAGAACTAATGACAGATGTTTTCCGTTTGAAATCTGAGAATCAATCCAAGAAATGATACGGATTGGAACACGTAAAAGTGCTCTGGCATTATGGCAGGCAAATAAAGTTAAAGAGCAATTAGAAAATCTTGGTCAAGAGTGCATTTTAGTCCCAATTGAAAGCAATGGGGATCAAGACCTCATCCAACCACTTTACGCAATGGGTATTCAGGGAATTTTTACTAAAAACCTTGATCGTGCTCTTTTAAATGATCAAATTGATATTGCCGTTCACAGTTTAAAAGATGTCCCAACCTTAGTGCCGGAAGGAATTGAAATCAGTGCTTGTTTGACCAGAGGTGCGCCAATGGATGTAATGGTATTTCACTCAGAATTTACTAACTGGGAAAGCCGTCCACAGATCGGTACGGGGAGTTTGAGAAGGAGGGCTCAGTGGCTCAGAAAATATCCTGAACATCAAACAGAAAATCTACGTGGAAATCTTCAAAAAAGATTAGAAAAGCTTCAAAAATCAAACTGGGGAGGTGCCATTTTTGCCCAAGCAGGTCTTGATCGTTTAGGGCTTTTAGATGAAAAATACCAGGTATTAGACTGGATGATTCCTGCTCCAGGACAGGGAATTATTGGACTCACAAACCTTACTAACAATAGGACTATAGCACAAATACTAAAACAAATTAACTGTGATGAAACAGCTCTTTGTGCAGAAATAGAGCGTTCGTTTCTCAATACTCTGGAAGGAGGCTGTACGGCCCCTATTGGTGCCTATTGTTATATCGAAAATGGATTTGTATACTTCAAATGTGGACTTTTTTCTTTGGACGGTGCTCAAGCCATCATTGAGAAAACTCAACGGCCCA
>JALRDC010000146.1 GCA_023262245.1 Flavobacteriaceae bacterium | reverse complement strand
AAGGAGATCATTATAAATGGAGGGCTTTAAGAACTCTAGGGATTAACGAAGATTACTTGACAGGTACTGTTTCGGATCGAGAAAAATTCATTCAATTTGCTTCAGCCGTACCTTACTTAGTTCGAAACCCTTTATACCACTGGACCCATTTAGAACTTAAACGTTATTTTGATATCGATGTATTGCTCTCAGAAAAAAATGCAAGGGAAGTTTATGAACAAACTAATTCTTTAACTAACTCAACAAAGTTCAGTACACAACGTTTACTCCAAAAAATGAAGGTTGAATTAATTTGTACTACTGATGACCCAATAGACGATCTGAGCTTTCACAAAAAACACCTTGCCTCTAACACTCCTGTGGCTATGAAACCAAGCTTTCGACCCGACAAGGCAATACTTATTCAAGCAAAAGATTTTAACAACTACATCGACCTTTTAGAAGAGCAAACAGGCCTAGAAATAAACAGCTTTCAATTGCTTTGTGAAGCACTCCAAAAAAGAATGGATTATTTTCATGCTCAAGGTTGCCGACTATCAGATCACGGCTTGACCTATCTACCCTTTAAAGAAGCCTCTGATAAACAAATTGAGGAGCTGTTCTCTAAACGCAGGAAAGGAGAAAATTTGGAACAAGAAAAGATAGAACAATTTCAAACCGCTTTGCTTCTTTTTCTTGGAAAGGCTTATCATCGAATGGGATGGGTCCAACAATTTCACCTAGGTGCTATGAGAAATAACAACACCCGAATGTTTTCTAAACTGGGACCCGATACAGGCTGGGACTCTATTGGTAACTACCCTATTGCCCAAAACCTCTCTAGGTACTTAGATGCATTAGATAAAAACAATCAATTAAGTAAGACCATTTTATATAATCTAAACCCATCCGATAATGAAATTATGGCAACCATGATTGGAAACTTTAATGATGGAAGCAGCAAAGGTAAAATACAATGGGGGTCTGGATGGTGGTTTTTGGATCAATTGGATGGAATGACCAATCAAATTAATACATTATCTAACATGAGTGTTTTGAGCTGTTTTGTAGGCATGCTCACGGACTCTAGAAGCTTCCTTTCATTCCCGAGACACGAATACTTCCGTCGTCTTCTGTGCAATTTATTTGGAAATGATATTGAAAAAGGTCTTTTACCTCGTGATTTTTCTCTAATTGGTAAAATTATAGCTGACATCAGTTATTACAATGCCAAAAATTATTTTGATTTCGAATGAAGGTACTCAAACAAAAATGGCGTTTTTTCTATTCCGGCTTATTAGGTGTTATTATGCTTACTACCCAATGTAATCAAACTTCTTCAACCCGCATTATTCGTTTGGGACATGGACTGGATGTAACGCATTCAGTTCATCAAGCCATGTTACAAGCAGATGCGTATCTGAATGAATTATCTGATGGGAAAATGCGCATCCAAATCTATCCCAACCAGCAACTAGGCAGCGAAAGAGAATGTTTGGAATTACTACAAATTGGAAGTTTGGATATGACTAAAGTTTCAGGAGCTGTCCTAGAAAATTTTGCCCCAAAATTGAAAATCTTTGGCCTCCCCTTTTTATTTGATGATAAAGCACATCTTTTTCGTGTTTTGGATGGCCCTATTGGTAAAGAACTTTTAAAAGAAGGAGATGATTTTTGGCTCAAAGGAATAGGATTTTACGACTCTGGAAGTAGAAGTTTTTACACTAAAGAACGTCCTGTTAAAAATCCTCAAGACCTCAACGGGTTAAAAATCAGAGTACAAGAAAGTGTTTCTGCGTTTGATATGGTAAAACAATTAGGAGCCTCCCCTACCCCAATTTCTTGGGGAGAACTCTACACCGCTCTTCAGCAAGGGGTGGTCGATGGCGCTGAAAATAATCCTCCCAGTTTTTATCTTTCCAGACATTATGAAGTCTGCAAATTTTACTCCATAGATGAACATACGATGATCCCAGATGTTCTTTTGGTAAGTACCCATTTATGGAAGCGTTTAAATCCTCAAGAACAAAAATGGCTCCAAACTGCAATAGACCAGTCCGTTCCTTATCAAAGGGAACTTTGGATACAATCTGAAAATGAATCTTTACAGGCAGTAATTAGTGCGGGTGTGGAAGTATCTTATCCAGAAAAAACACTATTTCAAGAAGCTACCAAGTCCTTGTATAAAGAATTTAAAAAAGATCCGGAAATGGCTCACCTTATTGAACGTATTCGAAATGAAGCAAATTAGAATTCAACTAGACAAAATCGTAGAACGCTTATTGGTATTGATTTTAAGCATCATGGTTATTAATGTATTATGGCAAGTTTTTACCCGTTTTTTTACTTCCAATCCTAGTTCTTTTACAGACGAATTAGCTCGTTATTTAATGATTTGGTTGGGCATTTTAGGAGCAGCTTATGTTACCGGAAAACAAGAACATGTAGCCATTGACTTTTTTATAAAGAAGTTTAACCCGAGAAATCGAAAAATTGTGGATGCTTTTGTTCGTATTTCAGTATTGATCTTTGCTCTCTTTGGTATGTTGATCGGTGGAGGGCGACTCGTATATATTACACTAAAACTGCAACAGTATTCTCCATCTCTACAAATCCCTTTAGCACTTGTTTATGCTATCATTCCTTTTAGTGGTCTACTGATTATTTTTTATCAACTCATTCAAACAAAAGAATAACTTATGGAATTGCTCCCTATTTGTATCCTCGTTCTGAGTTTTTTCATATTTATTGGAATGGGAACACCTGTGGCATGGAGCATTGCGCTTTCTTCCATGCTAACCATTTTAGTGAGCATCCCTAATTTGGCTGCGGTAACAACCATAGCTCAACGGATGGCTACAGGTTTGGACAGCTTTGCATTACTAGCAATTCCATTTTTTATACTTTCAGGACAATTAATGACCCATGGGGGAATTGCGAATCGACTAATCCAATTTGCAAAAACACTGGTAGGAACCCTACCGGGAGGATTAGCTCTGATCAACATCATTTCTGCCATGATGATGGGAGCCATTGCAGGTTCTGCAATGGCTTCTGCTTCTGCAATGGGGAGTATTTTAGGTCCTGAAATGGAAAAAGAGGGCTATGCTAAAGAGTATGGAGCCGCTGTAAATATTACCTCTTCTACGATGGGTTTGATTATTCCCCCCAGCAATGTTTTGATCGTTTATTCTTTGGCGAGTGGAGGAGTTTCCATCGCCGCTTTATTTCTTGCTGGTTACCTTCCGGGGATTTTGACGGGTCTTTTTTTAATGATTGTAGCAGCCCTGTGGGCCAAACGTAAAGGATATCCAACTTCTCAAAGAAGCACTCTTAAACAAGTGCTAACTAGCTTTATTAATGCCCTTCCCAGTTTGTTTCTTCTCTTTATTGTAATAGGGGGGATTGTTGCCGGATTTTTTACTGCCACAGAAGCTTCTGCCGTTGCCGTTTTATATACGCTAATCCTAGGAATGCTCTATAAAGAAATCAAAATTAAGGATTTGTCTAAAATTCTTTTAAACTCTTCCAAAACCAGTGCCATAGTACTACTCTTAATTGCGGCTTCTATGAGTATGTCCTGGGTAATGTCCTATGAAAATATTCCTCAAAATCTAAGCGATGTTTTACTCAATATTAGTGATAATAAAATCATCCTTCTTTTATTGATCAATTTAATTCTCCTATTTGTTGGAATATTTATGGACATGACCCCGGCAGTATTGATTTTTACACCTATTTTTTTACCCGTCATTAAATCCATAGGTATTGATCCTGTCCAATTTGGAATCATTATGGTACTAAACCTTTGCATCGGATTGTGCACGCCTCCTGTTGGCTCAGTATTATTTGTTGGTGTTGGTATTGCAAATACAAGTATTGAAAAAGTCATCAAGCCTTTACTGCCACTGTTTATAGCTATGATAGTTGCGTTAGGAATGATTACCTATTTCCCACAAATAACCCTGTGGCTCCCTCAAAAATTTGGATTTTAAAAAAGTGAAAATTAAATCAATAGTCCCAATGGATCATGTATATAAAAAGTTTAAATCAATCTTGAGACTTCGTAACAAAGGACTCATGCTTATTTGTCTCACAGGGCTTTCCTGTGCGGACAAAAACATCCATCTAGAGCTTTCAGAAGGGACCGCTTTTCAAAAGAATACCATTGTTCGATTGAAACTTCCCAATAAATTAAAAAAACATCCTTTCCGATTGATGGAAAAAAATCCAAAAGGCAAGTTTGAAATCCCCTATCAGATTGAAGAAGATTACCTGTATTGGATGAGCGGGGTTGAACCCAGCCAATACACTCTCGATACGAAGACGCCCTCCAAACAAGATCATATTAAAATGATTGAACAGGGAGGACAGCTGGAAGTGTTTCAAGGGAATACCAAAATTGTTGGGTATCAAATGGCGTTAAAAAAATCGCCTAAAGGAGTTAGCAAAGCCTATAACCGCAGTGGATATTTGCATCCCATAAATACCCCTAGTGGAAAAAGATTGACGCGCATTCAACCCCAGGATCACTACCATCATTACGGAATTTGGAACCCCTGGACCCACACTCTTTTTGACGAGGACACATTAGATTTTTGGAACTTAGATAAAATGGAGGGTACAGTTCGGTTTGCTAAATTACTTGAGGAAAATTCGGGACCTGTATTTAGCACTTTTAAAGTTTTACACGAGCATGTGGTATTAAAGAATGAAAATGAAAAGGTCGCTTTAAATGAAACTCAAAAAATTAGGATTTTTCCAATCAATAAAGACCAGTATTTAATGGATATTACCATTAAATACGAGTGTGCAACAGCACAACCCTTTAAAATCATTAAGTATCGTTATGGTGGTTTTGGCTGGCGTACCACGGAGGAATGGGACAATCAGAACAGCCGGGTGCTTAGCTCTGAAGGAAAAACCAGAAAAAATGCAGATGGAAGTACAGCACGCTGGTGCATTGTAGAGGGACAGTTAGGTAAAGAGGGGTATGGAGGAGGACTTATGTTGTCTCACCCAGAAAACTTCAACCATCCTGAGCCGCTTCGCGTTTGGCCTGAAAACCAATACGGCAGGGGGGATTTATTTGTCAATTTTGCGACTACTAAGACAACCGATTGGACACTAAATCCAGGAAAAATATATACCTTAAGATACCAATTATTAATCTATGATGGCAAAATGGAAACTACAAGTGCTGATGCTTTGTGGGATCAATTTGTTCATCCAACAACCTATCGCATTAAACCTTAACTCATGAAAAATAAACATCTCAATCGTCGTTCCTTTATTAAAAAGACTTCAACAACAGCACTTTTAGCCGCTTTTCCAACTATTATTCCTTCTTCAGTTTTTGGAAAGAATGCTCCCAGTAATCGCATTCAGGTAGGCCAAATAGGTTGCGGAAGAATTGCTCGGGATCACGATATGCCAGGGACCATGCAGTATGAAAATGCTCAAATAATGGCGGTATGTGATGTAGACCAAAACCGATTAAAAGATGGAAAGAAACTTGTAGATCGCTTTTATCAAGAAAAAGGGAAAAAAGTAGACACAAAAATGTTTGACAACTATCAAGAACTGATCGCGAATAAAGATATTGATGCTGTAATTATAAGCACTCCGGACCACTGGCATGCCCAACCAGCAATTGAAGCTGCATTAGCCAAAAAACATGTTTATTTACAAAAGCCAACCTCCTTAACTGTTGAGGAAGGTAGGCTGTTAAGCGATATTGTCCAAAAACAAAAAATCACCCTTCAAGTGGGGACTCAACAGCGTTCGTCTCCACAATTTAGATATGCTGCAGAACTGGTACGAAATGGCAGAATTGGAAAGTTACATACGGTCAAAGTGGGGCTTCCCGGAGACCCCTCTGGACCCATCGCCCAAACCGAATCGATACCATCATCACTTAATTTCGATGCCTGGTTAGGCTCCACTCCCGAAATGGAATATGCAGAAATGTTAGTACATCCTAAAATTGGATATGGCCGTCCGGGATGGCTTAGAAAAGAACAATTTGGTGCTGGAATGATTACCGGTTGGGGACAACACCACTTTGATTCTGCTGCTTGGGGTATGAATACTGAGTATACAGGCCCCATTAGTGTTGAGGCTATAGCAGATTTTCCTAAATACGGAAGTTGGGATGTACATGGCGATTTTATGGTTAAAGCCGAGTATGAAAACGGAATTACCATGCTTACCAGTGGAGGATTTCCCAATGGCATCCGTTACGAAGGTGAGGAAGGGTGGATCTTTGTAACGCGAGGTGCCTACAGAGCCACTGCATCCGATCCCATTCCTGATAATAACGGTGTCAAATCACTTGATGCGAGTGATCCAAATATTATAAATTCTAAAATTGGTTCGAATGAGATCCAATTGTACAAGAGTAATGAACAACACGGAAATTGGCTAGAATGTATTAAAAGTGGAAAACAGCCTATTTCCCCAGTCGAAATTGGACACCGTGCTTGTACTGTTTGCCTGATCAGTCATATAGCAATGAAACTCCCAAGAAAATTGGAATGGGATCCTAAGCAAGAACGCTTTGTCAAGGATGATGAAGCAAATTCCATGCTTAGAAGAGAGCAAAGAGCTCCCTATGGAACAACAAATATTAAATTTTAATATGTCTCGGATTACTCTCATTCTTTTAGTTCTTCTGTTTTTTAGCTGCAGCATAAAAGAAGATAAAATTCGTTGGATCACATTAGACCCGGGTCATTTTCATGCCGCTTTAGTTCAGAAAATAATGTATGATGAAATTGATCCTGAAGTACATGTTTACGGACCTAAAGGTACTGATCTAGAGATGCATTTAAATCGAATTACAGCGTATAACCAAAGAGCATCACAGCCTACCTCATGGAAAATTAAAGTTTACGACAAACCTGATTTTTACGAGCATTTCTTGACTGAAAAATCTGGAAGTGTGGTTGTCCTTTCTGGAAACAATAAAAAAAAGACAACGTATATTCTCGATGCAATTAAAAAGGGTTTTCATGTCTATGCAGATAAACCTATGGTAATCCAACCCCAAGAGTTTCAAACTTTGGAAAAAGCTTTTGAACTCGCAGAGAAACAAAACCTTCTGATATATGATATCATGACCGAACGTTCGGAAATCACAACCTTGCTTCAAAAAGAACTTTCTCAAGAGGCAACCGTTTTTGGAAGACTGATTAAAGGAAGTCCAAAAGAACCTGCCATTGTAAAATCCTCTGTTCATCACTATTCAAAAAAAGTATCTGGAAAACCCTTAATTCGTCCTGCCTGGTTCTTTGATACTCAACAACAAGGAGAAGGTTTGGTAGATGTTAGCGCGCATTTGGTAGATCTTACCTTTTGGGAGTGTTTCCCAGAGCAAGCCATAGAACGCAGCGACATACAACTTTTAGATGCTCAACGATGGCCTACAGCTATGAGTCTAGCCGATTTTAAAAACGTAACCCACTTGGATCGCTTTCCTAAATACCTTGATCCCAATATTAAAAACGACAGCCTGTTCGTATTTGCGAACGGAGCCATGACGTATACAATAAAGGGACATCATGCAAAAGTGGAAGTGTTGTGGAATTTCAAAGCTCCTGAGGGAACGGGAGATACCCATTATTCAATAATGAGAGGAACAAAAGCTGATCTAGAAATCCTTCAAACCAAATATGAAAATTATACCCCCACCCTATTTATAAATAAAAAACAAGGATTTGATTTTGATGCATTCCAAAAAATCATGAAGCAACTATCGAAAAAATATCCTGGTTTATCATTTAAAGAGAGGAGTGGACAAATCGAAATTTTGATCCCAGATCAATTGCGAGAAGGACATGAAGCTCATTTTGCCGCAGTTACTCGGCGTTTTATCAAGTACTTTAAAAAACAAAAACTTCCTAAATGGGAAGTTACTAACATGCTTACCAAATACCATTTAACAACAACAGCTCTTAAACAAGCACATTCACTTAAATAGGTTTTATTACTAGAAAAGCAACTGAAAGGAGTACTCTTTTTAACTATTGAAATTCATAAAAAATAATAATAGTGTATTTTTGAAATAAAGAAACGATCAAAAAAATACAAGCCATTCTTTTATTAAAATGCCCGAGATGCAGAAAGGGAAATCTTCTTGAATCACACCCCTACAAACTCAGTAAGTTTAATAAAGTAAATCAATCGTGTCCTAATTGTTCTTTACAATTTAAAATAGAACCTAGTTTTTTTTATGGATCGATGTATGTTTCTTATGGATTAGGTGTAGCCATAAGTATTGCCGTATATCTATTGCTGTTGATTTCTGGAATATCGAGCTCACTTAAATTTTACTTTTTAATCATAAGCGGAGTCTTGATATTATTAATGCCCTACATAAATGCCCTTTCAAAAGTAATATGGGCAGGATTCTTTTTTAAATTTGATCCAAATTACTCGACCAACAACACGAAAGAATGATGATGAAAGAGCAGCTTGAACACCCAACTTCCATTCCCTTTATAGAGGCTAAAAATATCGTAGCAAAGGCTTTAGAAAATTACATTAACGAAAGCGCTCTTAGCGGAAGCAACGTGTTAATACAACAAAGCCCCGAAGAAATTGCAGAAGCTTTAGAAATTCAAAATTTATTTGAAAAAGGGTTTCAAAACACGCATCGACTAAGCTCTTTTATCACCACCTATCTCAAGCATAGCAACCACCTAAAAAATCCAAGATACATGGGGCACCAGGTGGCAGTTCCACAAGATCTATCCGGTATTCCGGATTGGATTCACGGTACGATAAACAATCCCAGTTCGCTCTATGAAATGGGACCCGCTGGAGCGACACTTGAGGGATTTATGATGAATTGGATGTTGCGTCAACTAGGGTGGTTTAAAGGAACGGATTTATGCGATTTTAGTAGGTTAGAAAAAAACGGTAGTGGAATACTAACCCATGGAGGTTCTATCGCTAATCTTACCGCCCTATCTGCTGCACGCGCTGCTATAGAACCCGATGCATGGGAGGAAGGCAATCCTCAAGATTTGGTTGTAATGGGACCCAGTACTTCTCATTATTCCATAGTAAGGGCGATTTCTATAATGGGAATGGGTAAAAATGCATTTGTTCCGGTCCCGGTTGATGAAAATGAAGTCATCATCACAGAGGCAATGGAAAAGGTTTATTCAAAACTTAAGCGAGAAGGAAAAAGAGTAATGGCTGTAGTTGCCAATGCGTGTGCCACCTCTACGGGTCTTTTTGATCCCTTAGATGAAATGGCTGCTTTTTGTAAAAAACACCAACTCTGGTTTCATGTTGATGGCGCTCACGGAGCGGTAGCCCTTCTTTCTGATGTTCATAAGGACAAAGTAAAAGGAATCGAACAAGCGGATTCGGTCATTTGGGATGCGCATAAAATGTTACGAGTTCCTGCCTTGTGTACTGCCGTATTATTTAAAAATCAAGAGCATATGTGGAACAACTTTCGACAAAAAGGAAGTTATGTATTTCATGAAAATGAAGTGATTGGGATGGATTCCATGCCTTATACGGTAGAGTGCACTAAATCTGCACTAGGAACCAAACTTTTTTGGAGCTTTGCCCTTGAAGGGGAAAAAGCCATTACAAATTTTATTGAAAACAGCTTTCAACAAGCGCTAGACCTATATCAATATCTCAATAATCATCCTGACTTTCATTGCCCCTATGTTCCAGAATCAAATATTTTATGTTTTCAATACAAACCTGATCAGATTTCAGATCAAGATCAGTTAGCCTTACGTTATGAGTTAATTAATTCTGGTGCCTTTTACATTACCTCCTGTATGATGGGAGGGAAACGTTACCTGCGCGCCGTCTTGATGAACCCGCAAAGCAATTCGAAAGACTATGTGGCACTTATAAAAGCTATTGAAAAAAACGCTTTAAAATTGCTACTTGAGGAAGATTAAAAAAATTTTATTAAGCTTGGGGAATCCCAAGAAGTGAAAATTGTATATAAATAATGTAATTTTATAAAAAAAACTAATGAGCATATTAGAACTCAAATCTTTTCTGGTCGAACTCCTTAATCAAAGAGGAATTTCAGAGTTTTGGTCCTACAACCTAGCCATGTTGTTACTTTTGATTTTATTTCTATTTCTAGGTCGGATTATCTTCTGGATAACCAAGAAAGTGGTCATGGGTGTATTTATGAAAATTGCGACTCGGACCTCATCTCAATTTGATGACATTCTCATTCAAAATAAAGTTCCTCAAATTCTTTCCTACCTCCCTGTGTTGTTTCTTTACTATGAAACCATCCCAAAATTATTTACCGACTTTAGCGAAACCTTAGGGAGTCTGCTTCTCAACCTTCTAGAAGCTTTGCTCATTGTAATCATAATAATTTTGATCAGAGCCACGCTTAAATCATTGAATGACTACCTCAAAACATTAACTTCATTTAAAGACAAGCCACTTGACAGCTACCTTCAGGTATTCATGATTTTTTTATGGTTTATAGGAGGTATTCTAATTCTATCTGTTCTCACAGGAAGGGACATTGGGTCTTTTTTAACTACTTTGGGTGCACTATCAGCAGTACTCCTTTTTGTTTTTAAAGACACCATATTGGGTTTTGTTGCCAGTGTACAAATTGCAGTAAACGATACGGTTAGAATAGGAGACTGGATCAGTATGCCGAACAACAATGCGGATGGGGATGTTATATCCATTAGTCTATCTTCCGTTCAAGTACAAAATTTTGACAAAACAATAACCTCTATCCCTACTTATAAACTAATTTCTGATTCATTTATCAATTGGAGGGGAATGAGTGAATCCGCTGGAAGAAGAATTAAAAGGTCCTTGTTAATCAAGATTAGTAGCATCCGTTTTTTAGAAGAAGAAGAATTAAAAACTTTGGAACAAATAGAGCTTTTGGCTCCTTTTCTCAAAAAAAGAAAAGAAGAAATTGAGAGAGCCAATAGTAAAGAAAAAGTCAATAAAAGTTTGTTAATCAACGGGCGTAATTTTACGAATTTAGGTCTTTTTAGACATTATACGGAAGCGTATTTGGACAAACACCCTATGATCAACTCTGAAATGACAGTTATGTGTAGACAACTGGCTCCTACAGCCCAAGGGATTCCGTTAGAGGTCTATGTTTTTAGCAAAGAAAAAGAATGGAAAAGTTACGAACATATTTCTGCAGATTTGTTCGATCATCTCTTGGCTTCAACTTCTTATTTTTCTTTGGAATGCTTTGAATTGAGTCCAAGCATCCCTATTAAAAATCCATCATAAAAAAAGGCTGCGAGGTGCAGCCTTTTTTATTTGTTTAAGCCTTCTTATTGAATCCCTTGACCCATGATGTAAGGAGCGCCTGCGTCTTTTAAATCCCGCTCTATTTCAGGAATTCGTTTTTGAGCTATTGCTTCAACCTCAGCCTTTAATTCACTAAATAATTCTTTAGCTATTGCTAGGCTTTTGGCATGAAGAGGAGTAGGTCCGTATGAATTACTAAGCCCTCTCATCGCATCAGAAATAAAGTTCCCCAGTCCAGCAGGGTTGCGCTCCCCTACTTCACGTCTCGAAGGACTTCCTGATAAGCTTCGGTTGATTCTTGTTAAATCCGCCTTGAGCGCCGCAAGTTTGGGTTCTATCGTTCCCGGGAGAATGCTTGATTTCTTCAAAGCATTGGTCATTGCTTTTTGCATCTTTCCACTTTCAGATAGTACATCGCGTACGGCACTGATTTTTTTATACAGTTGGGTGACATCAGCTAAATAAGCATTGTATTTTTCGTGATCTATCCCTTGTAAGACTCCTTCACGTATGGCCTTAACTTCAAAAGAAATTGGGCCATCTAGTGGAGTTACCTCGCCGTTTTGCACTAATGCCAATGAGGCTTTATAGGTTCCCGGTTTCGCTAAAGCTCCACCGCTATTGTATCGAGAAGCTTTATCGGATACAGAATACGGATTGAAATGAGTGAAGTCCCAGGCAATTCGTGAGCTTCCTTTGCTAGCGCTTTGACTTACTTTGTTAATCACATTTCCAGAATTGTCCTGTATACTTAATACTACCTGAGCTGCTGCTTCTTCCTTTTCTGCATCTAAAGCCTCCCACCCAGGAAATGGAATGTCAGCTCTTTTGGCATTAAGAGAAGCTTCTTTTTTATTCCGGTTTTGCTTTGAGGTTTTGTATTCATCAGCAAGATGATAGGTAAATACTGCCCCGTATTGAGGATTTTTAGCAAAATAGTAATCAGAGCCTGTATTTCCCACATTACTTCTAGGCACAAACCATTTGGCAGTTCTTGGGGTAAATAACTTTCCTTTTTGTTCCAGATTGTTATCAGTAAATTCTCGTAAGGCACTGTAATCGTCTAAAACAAAGAACCCACGTCCAAAGGAGGCCCCTACCAAATCGTTTTCACGCTTTTGAATGGTCAAATCTCTAAAGGAAATTGTTGGTGCACCACCTAGTTTTTGCCAAGACTCACCGCCGTTAAGAGAGGTGTAGATTCCAAATTCGGTAGCGGCAAAGAGTAAATTTTTCTTAATGTGATCTTGAACCACACGCCAAACTAATGTTCGGTTTGGAATATTCCCACTTATGGATTGCCATGTTAGTCCTTTGTCCGTACTCTTGAACAAATAAGGACTAAAATCTCCTTCTTTATGATTGTCAAGAGCAACATAAACCGTATTTGGATCATACAAATCAGCTTTTATATCGTTGACAAAAGTGCGAGCTGCGAGTCCTAAATTTGTAACAGGAATTTTTTTCCAACTCTCCCCTCCGTTTTCACTAACTTGAATGAATCCATCGTCTGTACCAGCATAAAGTAAACCTTCTTGAACAGGGGATTCTGATAGTGAAGTAATGGTATTGTAGTTAGACATAGCGCCTACATCCCATGCGTTTTCCCAGCTCTGTTTTCTTCCCATAATTGGGAGCGTCAATCGATCTTCGTTTCGGGTCAAATCCCCTGAGATGGGTTCCCAATCGTCCCCGCGACTTTCAGATTTCCATACACGATAGGAGGCAAAATACAAGCGTTTTGGGTTATGAGGACTTACGAGTATAGGTGCATCCCAATTGAATCGCTCATGTGGTTCACCTTTTCTAGCTTTAGGCTGAATGGATACTTGCTCTCCGGTAGTTAGGTCTACTCGATACAACCCTCCTTGTTGGGTTTCTGCATAGATGATGTCGTTATAAACTGGATCAGTAGCGGATTGGTGTCCGTCAGCAAAAAGGGTTTTGTACCAATGTTTGTTTGCTATACCTTGGGCTTCATCTGTAGCTGAAGGACCCCCTGCAGAACCATTATCTTGTGTTCCACCAAAAATATGATAGAAAGGTGCCGCATTGTTTACTGCTACTTTGTAAAACTGCGTAAGAGGAAGGTTTTTAAAATACCGCCAGGTTTCAGCATTGTCATAGGTTTCATAAATTCCTGCGTCTGTACCTATCATTAGGTAGTTTGGGTCATCTTTTTTGAAAACAAGGGCATGATTGTCTGAATGTTTATCCCTTTCTTTTAATTGTTCAAAGGTTTTTCCTCCGTCG
>JALRDC010000136.1 GCA_023262245.1 Flavobacteriaceae bacterium | reverse complement strand
GATGGAGAAGATCATTCAGAAGATGCAGCGAACGCTGCCTCAAGAGCGGCAGATTTAGGAATTAAGATTTTTACATTTGGAGTGGGGACCGACCAGGGAGCACCCATTCCTTTAAAAAGAAATGGGGTGGTAGAATCTTATAAAAAAGACTTTGATGGAGAAGTGGTTATCACTAAAAGAAATCAAGAGGTCCTCAATTCCATTGCAGTACGAACCGATGGTGCTTATCAAGATGGAAATGACACTCAGGCAGTTTTAGATTTTGTCTCGGAACAATTAAAAGCAATGGATAAAAAAGAATTTGAAGCAAAAAAGTTTGTTAGTTACAAAGACCGCTTTCAAGCTTTTTTGTTTGGAGCTTTACTTTTTCTTTTAATCGACTTATTTTTGTTTGAAACTAAAACAAAGTGGGTTCAAAAATTAAATCTATTTAACGAAAATGAAAATTAAAGTTTTTTATTTTTTGACACTGATGAGTTTGAGTTTTGGATTTTCTCAAAAAGGGAAGATTACAAACCACATCTATGATGGGAACAAAAAAGCAGAAACCGAAGCCTACGTAGAAGCAGAAAAATCGTATCGTAAGGCACTTTCACTGGCTCCAGAAAAAGCAGAGGCACTTTATAACTTAGGAAATACACACTTTTTAGATAAACAATATGACGAAGCTTCTCAACGCTTCTTTCAAACCCAAAAATTTGCCGCCTCAAAGGAAGAAAAGCATCAGGCTTTTCACAATATGGGTAATGTTTACATGCAAAAGAAAGAATATCAAAAAGCAGTAGAAGCCTATAAAAATGCATTGAGAAACAATCCCGCTGATGAAGAAACTCGTTACAATTACGCTTTAGCAAAAGAAATGTTGGAAAATGAGAAACCTCCAGAGGAGCAAGAGCAGGACGACAAAAAAGACCAGCAAGATCAAGAGGATCAAAAAGATCAGGAAGATCAAGAAAAAGAACAAGATCAAGATAAGGAAGGAGATCAAGAAAGCGAAGACGAACAAGGTCAGGATAAAGAAGGGGACGAAGGAGAGGAATCAAAAGATGAAGGCGAACCCAAAAATGACGGAGATCAAAAGAAAGATCAAAAACAAAATCAAGAGGGGGACAAGCCCCAAGACAAAAAGCAAACTCCCCAGCAGGGTCAACTTTCTCCCCAACAGGTTCAAAGTCTTCTTGAAGCTATGAACAATCAAGAAAAGAAAGTTCAAGATAAAGTAAACACCAAAAAAGTTAAAGGGATACCCCTAAGAGGGAAGAAAGATTGGTAGTATGATGCGAAGTCATTCCATTCGAATACTCTTTTGTTTCCTTGTGTTAGGGTCTGTTACTCTACAAGGACAAGTCAGCTTTGATGCTAAGGTGAGTAAAAAACGACTCGGACTTAACGAAAGACTCCGGGTGGATTTTGAAATGAACGAAAACGGAGATAATTTTGCCCCTCCTGCTTTTACCGATTTTCAAGTTGTAAGTGGTCCCCAACAAGCGGTAAGTCGTTCTTGGGTAAATGGAGTACAGAGTTTTTCTAAAACCTACACCTATTTTTTAACCCCTAAAAAAAAGGGGAAATTGAAATTAGGACAAGCAGAAGTAACCATTAAAGGGGAAGTATTTAAAACCAGTCCCATAGAAATCGAAGTTACCGAAGCAGTAAAAAAACCCAACGATCCTAATAATGTGGACAACATTATTGATGGAAACATTCATTTGGTGGCTGAAATTTCGAAAACCAATCCCTATCTAAATGAAGGAATAACGGTAATCTATAAGCTCTATTTTAGAAACCCGATTTCCGTTTCTGATGTGGCAGAATTAGAGTCGCCTTCTTATGGAGATTTTTGGAGTCATTTAATCAAAATTGGAAGAGCAGAGATCAACATGAGAGGCTCCTACAAGGGCGAACCTTACAATGAAGTGATCTGGCGTAAAGCAGTTCTTTATCCTCAAAAAACAGGAAAATTAACTTTGGAGCCCCTTACCTTAAATTTGAGTTTGAGTGTGCCTAGTAATCGAAAAGATTTATTTGGAAGGAGAATTCTTACCCAAACGCAGAAAATAATTACTACTGGAAAAAACGTTATCCGAGTAAAAGAGCTCCCGGAAAGTAATAAACCCGATGACTTTTCAGGAGCCGTAGGGCAATTTGATTTTAATGTGATTTTAGACAAGGATGCATTAAAAGCATCAGAGTCTTTCCAAGCCAAAATAAAGGTTAACGGGAAAGGAAACCTCAAGCTTTTCAAGCTGCCCAGCATTAGTGTCCCCAATACCTTAGAAGTTTATGAACCGGAACACAATGAAAAAGTAAATATTACACTTTCAGGAATGCAAGGAAGTATAGAAGACAACTATACTATTGTTCCTCAATATCAAGGAAAGTATCCCATTCCACCCGTTCAATTTTCCTATTTTGACCCCAAATCGGCAACGTACAAGACTTTGACCTCTCAAGATTTAATTGTTGACGTTTTTGATGGCCCAACTGCAGGGGCTTCTAGGAATGAGGTAAATTTTTCCGAGAGAAAACAAATCATCGAAACAACGGATAACACCTTTCGATTTATTAAGCTTGATACCAAATTAAGCCCAATTCATGAGGAAGCATTCTGGATGAGTAGTCGTTTTTGGATATTGTTGATCACACCACTCCTCCTTTTATTAACAGGTTATTTGATCAAACTTTTCGTTCTGGAAAAAACAGAGGATGTTACCACAAGAAAGCAGCGAAGAGCACAGCAATTGGCAAAAAAGTATTTGAGCTCTGCTAGAAAGGTATTTAATGATCAAGCTTTGTTTTATGAAGCTTTAGAACGAGCGCTACACAACTATCTCAAAGCCAAATTAAAAATTGAAACTACAGAATTGAGTAAATCAAAAATAGAACGATTGCTTGTTGAAAAAAATGTAAATAAAGAGACTGCTTTGGACTATGTAGCTGTCATTGAAAATTGTGAAATGGCACGGTATGCTCCAGGGTCTTCAGTGAATATCAAAGAGGATTTCGAAAAAGCAAGTAAATTAATTGCTACAATTGATCGCCAACTATGAAAAAGTATCTAAGAACATACGGTTCCTTACTTCCTGTTTTTGTGTTTTTCTCAATGCTGCTTGTACCCTCTTTATCATCAGGGCAAGCTTCTATGGAGCCCCTTTTTGAAGAAGGGAATACGGCGTATAATGAAGGTGATTATAGCAAAGCAATTAGCCTATACGAGCAAACACTAAAGCTAGGACAGCACAGTGCAGCTTTGTATTACAATTTGGGAAATGCTTATTATAGACTTAATAAGGTAGCGGAAAGTATTTATTATTTTGAAAAGGCAAAACTATTGAATCCTAAAGATAAAGACCTTCAGATCAATAGCGCTTTTGCTCGCAACATGACCATAGACGCGATTGAATTTTTACCGGAATCTCAACTTACCCAATTAAAGAACCGTTTGTTTAACAGTTTTAGTTTTTATACTTGGTCAATAATGACAGTAGTGTTACTCTGGATTTTTGTAGGATTATTCTTGGGCTACTTACTCTTTAAGTCTACTCAACTAAAACGCTCATTTTTCTTTTCTTCACTGGTTGTGCTTGTGCTCTTTTCAGGGAGTTTTTTAATTACGTTTTCGATAGATCAGCAAAAGAAGAACACTCAATTTGGAATTCTTTTTTCAAACCAAATTGATATTTGGTCTGAACCAAATCAACAAGGAGAATTGCTTTTTACCTTGCACGAGGGAACTAAAGTCCAGCTTTTAGACAATTTAGAAGAATGGCAAAAAATAAGAATAGCGAATGGCTCAGAAGGTTGGATCAAGAATGCTTCTCTAAGGAAGCTGAGTGACGATCTTAAATAAATTGTTGTTCCTGAACTGTTTTTGACTGCATCACCCAGTCAAATAAAAAATCTCCCAACTGTACTAATATTGGGTAGCTCTTGGATTTATTTATGGTGGTTTCAGACATTAGCGTGATAATTTCATTAATTTCTAAACTGACCAGAGCTAAGGCACTGAGAAGAATCCCCCATTTTAAAAAACCAAATAAAGCTCCTGAAATTCTATTCAGCCAGCCCAAAGCAATAATTTTCAACGTTTTAGTAATGATTTTTGCCACGAGAGATACCGCATAGATGATCAAAATAAAAAGCAGGATAAAACTTACCGTTTGTATGGTTTTGGGACTCCACGCCACATAACCGGCTAGATAATTACCCAGTATGCTTGAAAATTTAAATGCACCAATCAACCCCAAAACTAAGGCAATCATACCTGCAATTTCAAGAATAAACCCTTTGATAAAGCCATTTATTATTCCATATCCTAATACAATAACGACAATGAGATCAATGATATTCATAGACAGCAAAGTACTGTTTTTTTGAGTTAAACTAAAGCTTTTTTTGAGGAGTGTAAAGCTAAATGATATCTTTGCTTATGGCACAAAATAATCGAGATCCACAGTTAAAAAAGCGTTGGGATTCTTTAGTAGAGCTCTTATCAGAAAAATTTTCTGAGGATGCAGCTATTGACATTGAAGGGATTTTGTATTTGATAGGAATTCAAGAATATGGAAGACCACATGAAAAGTTTAAAAAAGAAGACAATGTCAACTTAATCCATATTGGAATTTGCGTAATTCTTGAGCCCTACGGTTATTACAAATTTGATAGCTATGACCAAGAGGGCTGGCCACATTTTGAATTAGTGGAACCCCTGCCCCATCTAAAACCAGGAGAGCAAAATATTTTAATTAAGAGTGCTGTAGTAGATTACTTCCTAAACCAGGGGGTCATTTCCTAAAACTCCTTTATTTTTGTTAAATGATTGATCGCATAAAAGAATATTTAAAAGAAGTTGAAGCTTTTAACAGTACTGAAATTCAAGAAATTGAAGCTTTCCGAGTAAGTTATGCTGGAAAAAAAGGAATCCTGAATGGGTTGTTTGCCGCCTTTAGAGATGTTCCCGCCCAGGAAAAGAAAGCCTTCGGTCAGGAGCTCAATTCTCTAAAAGAAGCTGTTGCAACTAAAATAACCCAGCTTCAAAAACAAGCAAAAACAGGTTCTGGAAAAAAACAAATCAAAGATCCAACAAGAACAGCTTTTCCTATAGAATCTGGGAATCGGCATCCCCTTGCAGTGGTCAAAAATAGAATTATAGATATTTTTACCCAAATTGGATTCAGTATCTCTGAGGGTCCAGAAATTGAGGACGATTGGCACAATTTTACGGCTTTAAATCTTCCTGCTCACCACCCTGCAAGAGATATGCAGGACACTTTTTTTATTCAAACAGATCCGGATATATTGTTGAGAACCCATACTTCTTCGGTACAGGTAAGGCATATGGAAAACAATCAACCTCCCATTCGAACAATTTCTCCAGGAAGGGTTTTTAGAAACGAGGCCATTTCTTCAAGAGCTCACTGTATTTTTCATCAAATTGAAGGCTTGTACATTGCTAAAGAAGTTTCCTTTGCTGATTTAAAACAAACCTTAATATATTTTACAGAAGCGCTTTTTGGAAAATCAAAAATTCGCTTAAGACCTTCCTATTTCCCCTTTACAGAGCCAAGTGCAGAGGTAGACATATACTGGGGCCTGGAAACAGAAACAGATTATAGAATCACTAAGGGAACCGGATGGTTAGAAATAATGGGTTGCGGAATGGTAGATCCCAACGTTCTTGAAAATTGTGGTATCGATCCAGAGCAATATTCTGGTTTTGCTTTTGGAATGGGGATTGAAAGAATTGCGATGTTACTTTATCAAGTAAGCGACATTCGTTTGTTCTTTGAGAATGATATTCGCTTTTTAAAACAATTTAAAGCAACGCTTTAATCTAACTTTTCAACCAATTTTCTAAAACCTTTTTTAGGATTTTTATTTTGGTATAAGATGTGATATACCGTATCTATGATGGGAGAATCTATACTGTATTTCTGAGAAAGTTCATAAACGGATGAGCAAGCGTAGTAGCCTTCCGCAATCATCTTCATTTCCAATTGAGCACTTTTGATAGAGGCCCCTCTTCCAATCAAATTTCCAAAACGTCTGTTTCGGCTATATGGGGAATAGGCAGTTACTAATTGATCCCCTAAATAAGCAGACTGATTAATATTTCTAGAGGATACCGAAATCTTTTTTAAAAAAAGATCCATTTCTCGAATCGCATTTGATATCAATACACTTTGAAAATTATCACCGTAATTTAATCCGTGAGCAATTCCTACAGCCAAAGCATAAACATTTTTTAGGGTAGCAGCATATTCAATCCCTACCACATCGCTAGATATTTTAACACGAACATATTTGGTAAGCATCATTTTTTTTAATTCCTCGGCATATTTTTTTTTTGAACAAGCCAAAGTAAGAAAGGAAAGTCGTTCTAGGGCAATTTCTTCAGCGTGTGAGGGTCCTGCAATTACTAAAAATTGTTCCATGGGCAAATCATAATGCAGGTTAAGATGTTCCCCTACTATACACTTACTCTCAGGAATAATACCCTTTACACCAGAAATGATCCATTTTTTTTCAAAAGGGACATCAATCTGTTTAAGGGTAGCATCTAAAAAAGCAGAAGGAATGGCCAGTACAATCCAATTACAAGCACTAATAACACAGTTGATATCACTACTCACAGAAATGCTCTTTTGGGGAAACTTAATACTGGATAAATAACTTGGATTCCTACCTTTTTGACGGACTGCCTTGGCTTCCTCTTGATCTCGAATGTACCAATGCACGTGATTTTTAGCATCAGTAAAAATTTTTGCCAATGCAGTAGCCCAACTTCCACTGCCAATGATGGCAATTTGAGATTTTTTTGTGGACAACTTAAGGGGCTTTAAAACATTCAATACTTTGGGGCTAAAGGAGTGTTAGAGCCAGGTATCCCATGGGATTCTACTCAATAGAAAGGCAAGTCCTAAACCGTAAAATAAAGCAATACGTAAAAACTTTTTTGAAGATTCGCTTTGTCTTTTATGCATAGACCAACCCATTGTTATTAAAACAATTGCGAGAATGTTAGTTAGGGGATGTTCAACTAAGTATAAACGACTTTCAGCATTCTTCATCACCCCCATTCCCATTGCGGACCACTGTTCAAACCAAGGAGAAACAAAATAAAGAATCAGACCGATTAAGAGCTGGATATGAGAAAAAATAAGCCCAAAGAGACTAATTCTCAGATCGTTTGGACCAAATTCTTTTCCTGATATTTTTCCGCGTAAAGCGTTTCCAACGGCAAGAAGTAAGACAATAAGAACGAAGAAAGCCCAGTATGAATGGACATTTTTTAGGATGGCGTACATATCATATTTTTATTAAAAATACTTTATTTTATTTAAAAAGCACCCTTGAAAGTAAAATATGCAAGAGAATGTTATTCTAAATGAGGTTCCCATAAAAAAAGCTTATTTTAGATAAAATTAGGTTTAAGATCATGAAAAATACGCTCTATTTATTGCTGCTTTTGACTTTGGGATGTCAAACTAAAACAGAAACAAAACCCACATTTGGAATTGTCATTCACGGAGGAGCAGGAACTATTTTAAAAGAAAACATGACTGCAGAAAAGGAGGCAGCATACCGCCAAGTATTATCAGAAGCCATACAGGTAGGATATGAAATTTTAAAGGAGGGAGGCAGCAGTCAAGATGCCGTGGAAAAAACCATACATGTTATGGAAAATTCGCCTTTGTTTAATGCAGGAAAAGGCGCTGTTTTAACAGCAGATGCTACCATAGAACTAGACGCTTCTTTTATGGATGGAGCAACCCTAGATGCAGGAGCTATTTCCGGAGTCCGAACGGTAAAGCATCCCATTTCCGCTGCGATAAAAGTAATGGAAGCTTCTCCGCATGTTATGCTTTCTGGAGCTGGTGCCGATAGCTTTGCAAAGGAGCAAGATCTTGAAATTGTCGAACCTGAATATTTTTTTACTGAAAGAAGAATCAATTCTTTAAAAAGGGTACAAGAAGCAAATGCTCAAAAAAAACTTTCGCTAAGTGAAATAGACAAAGCTTTTCTTCAGCAACAACGTTATGGAACGGTCGGTTGCGTAGCATTAGATCTATCGGGAAACCTTGCTGCAGGAACATCGACTGGAGGAATGACCAATAAAAAATGGAATCGTATAGGAGACGCACCTATTATTGGTGCTGGAACTTACGCTAATAATGCTACTTGTGCCATCTCCGCTACAGGTTGGGGGGAATTTTTTATACGTAGTGTAGTAGCACATGATATTTCTGCTCTTATGGAATATAAGGGGATGAGTATCGAAGCTGCTGCCAAGGAGGTCATCCATAATAAAGTTGCCAAACTTGGAGGCGATGGAGGTGTTGTGGGGATTGATCGTCATGGAAATCCAATGATGGAGATGAATACCGCTGGGATGTATCGTGCTCACATGGATGCTGAAGGAAATTTAGCGGTAAAAATTTATAGGGAAGAGTAAATCAAAAAACTTTTTCTAAACTGATTTTAAGTGAGGGCAATCTCATTTTAATTAAAAATGAGTAGAACTCTGCACCGACAAGGGTTCCATTTTAAGAGAATACTAATCAAAATCTGATAAAATGTCAGAAGATTTATCCAGTCCGGACCAACGGAAAATCATCCATATTGATATGGATGCTTTTTTTGCTTCTGTAGAACAATTGGATCATCCCGAATGGCAAGGATTGGCACTTGCAGTAGGAGGAGGTGGATCCAGAGGAGTGGTGTCAGCCGCTAGTTACGAAGCACGAAAATTCGGAGTACGGAGCGCTATGAGCGGAATAATTGCTAAAAGACTTTGCCCTCACCTCATTTTTGCCAAGCCCCGTTTTGATCGTTATAAGGAAATTTCAGATCAAATTCGCTCTATTTTTATGGAATATACTTCCTTAGTAGAGCCACTCTCACTTGACGAAGCTTTTTTAGATGTTTCTGAATACCCTTCTGCAACTCTAATAGCTGAAGAAATTAGAGCAAAGATTAAGAACCAGACAGGACTAACAGCCTCTGCAGGGATCTCTATCAATAAATTTTTAGCTAAAATTGCGAGTGATTGGAACAAGCCTGACGGACAAAAAACACTCCCTCCAGAGGAGGTTTTACGTTTTTTGGAAACCTTAGACGTAAAAAAGTTCCATGGTATTGGGAAACAAACCAAACTCAAAATGTACAAACTAGGAATTTATACGGGAAAAGATTTAAAAGGGAAAAACTTAGATTTTTTAGTGGATCATTTTGGAAAAGCAGGGAATCATTATTTTCAAGTGGTTCGGGGGATTCATCACAGCCCTGTAAAGCCACACCGCATTCCCAAATCCGTGGGTGCGGAAAGGACTTTTGAAAATAATTTAAGTAGTGAATTGTTCTTAGAAGAAAAACTAAAAAACATCGCAACTCTTTTGGAAGATCGCCTTGCAAAAAATAAAGTTGCCGGGAAAACCATTACTTTAAAAATTAAATACAGTGACTTCAAACAACACACCAGAAGTAAAACCGGAAGTTTGTTCTTATCTTCAAAAGAGTTAATTTTTGAACATGCAAAAGAATTGCTTTATCAGGAAAAGCTTTTAAATTCCGTCCGATTGGTAGGAATTTCTCTTTCAAATTTAAATACCTTAAAAAAGGAAAAGAAAACAAAAGCTGATAATCTAGATCCTCAATTATCTCTTCCGTTCTAAATTGTAGAAACTCGAAGAGTATTTACCATTCCTTTTGCTTCAATGGGCATGGCTGTAAGATTTACTACAAAGTCGTCCTTCTCAACATAACCCATTTTTAATGCAATGTCATTAATCTCTTCTACCGTTTTATCGGTACTGTTCAAATTACTGTAATAGAAAGTTTTAACACCCCATAAAAGATTTAATTGGTTGAGTATTCTCTTGTTGGAGGTAAAAACTAAAACATGGGCTTGAGGGCGCCATGCAGAAATTTGAAAGGCCGTGTACCCACTGTTTGTTAGGGTACAAATCGCCTTTGCAGTAATGTCATTCGCAAGGTGAGCCGCGTGGTAACAAATGGATTTTGTAATAAATCGTTTTGTTCTAATGTTTGGAGGGCTTTGAGGAACCCTTATTAATTCCGAAGTTTCAACGGATCTTAATATGTTTGCCATAGTATGGATTACTTCTACAGGGTATTTTCCAACAGAAGTTTCCCCAGAGAGCATTACTGCATCAGCACCATCCATTACGGAGTTAGCAACATCGTTGACTTCAGCTCGAGTAGGCGTTAAACTATCGATCATTGTCTCCATCATTTGAGTAGCAATGATGATGGGGATGCGAGCTTTTTTTGCTAAATGTACCAGTCGCTTTTGCAATAGCGGGACTTCTTGAGCGGGAACTTCAACGCCCAAATCACCTCTGGCAACCATAAGGCCATCTGAATAGGCAATAATTTTATCGATATTTTCTATTGCTTCAGGCTTTTCGATTTTTGCTATAATTGGAATTTTTCTATCGATATGTTTCGCCATTAACTCTTGTAAATCAATGATGTCTTGACTAAATCTAACGAAAGAAAGCGCAATCCAGTCAATATCTTGAGTAAAGATAAACTCAGCATCTTTGATATCTTTTTCCGTAAGTGCAGGAAGAGAGATATTGGTATTCGGTAAATTAACTCCTTTGTTTGATTTAAAAGGTCCTCCTTGAATGACCTTAGTTTCTACTTCATTCTCATTATTTGTTGAGACTACCTCAAAAATCAATTTTCCGTCATCCAGTAAGATTCGCTCTCCTTTAGAAACGTCTTTGGGGAAACTTTTATAGTTCATATAAGCCTTTTTCGCATTGCCTTCAAAGGGGGCTTCAGTAGAAAAAGTAACCCGATCACCGGGATTTACTACAGTGTTTTCTTTCATTTTACCCACACGAAGTTTCGGTCCTTGAAGGTCTCCGAGAATAGCTGTATTGGTATTCAGTTTTTTGTCAACTTTTCGAATCATTTCGATTCGTTTGGTAATATCCTCGTACTGAGCATGAGAAAAATTAATTCGAAAGACATTGACTCCTGCAAGGATCATTTCTTCCATTACTTTTTCAGAAGCTGTGGCAGGACCTAGTGTGGCAACTATTTTTGTCTTTTTGATAAAATTCATTAATCAAATATTAAGTTCAATTGGTTTTTGATTTTTTCTAAAGAAATCTTGTAGGACATTGTTACTTTATACCAATTAGTCAATTGGTCTTGTATGGTATTAAGCGTCTCAATATTAGAAGATTTTATAAAAAAATCAGCTTGTTTAAATTCAGAAAATAAAGATACTTCATTTATTTCTGGGAGTTCAAATAAAGTACCGTTATTTGTTTGACTATTAGAAATTTCTTGAATGGACTTGTTAGAAATTAATTGGCATTTTACGTCTGAAATTAAATCTTCCCATTCAAAAAGTAAAAACACCCCTTCTTTTTTTTCATTTTTTAAATCTTTTTTCACTCTTTTAAAAAGCAGGGAAGTTTGCTTGTTGAGATAAAAAGCAATTTGATGAGCTTCTAAGCTGCTGTGGATTGCGATCCAGTGCTCTTCAATAGGCTCTTCTTCAACTTCAAGGTGATAGACTTTATTGGTCATTTAAGATTGCGTTGGATTGGGATTCAATTTTAATATACGG
This sequence comes from Flavobacteriaceae bacterium, assembly GCA_023262245.1. Lineage (GTDB taxonomy): Bacteria > Bacteroidota > Bacteroidia > Flavobacteriales > Flavobacteriaceae > MS024-2A. The sequence goes on along the minus strand of JALRDC010000136.1, from coordinate 2,169 downwards.
GTTGCAATTTTAGCAGCTTTTTCTTCTGCTTTTTTTTTGGATAAGGCTTTGGACTTCGCTAAAACTTCATTGTTTAACAATATTTGTGAACTGTAAGTTATACGGGGATTGACTCCTCCTGATTCTTGAGTTACAAACTGCAGTTCTTTCTTTTCTTTTTGACTCCATTCAATCAAAAATGCTTTATGGCTTAAGACCAAGGAGTCGAGTTTATTCATGTCGATGTACGGATGAATAATTTTATTAATAACATAAGTTTTAGTTTTATTATATCCTTTGTCAACAAAGAGGGCTCCAATAAGTGATTCTAAAAGATTACCATGAATGTCTTCTCCAAAATTTTTATGGTTATTGGAAATACTGGCTAATTCTAAAAGTCCCATTTCCTTGCCAATTTGATTCAGCTTGACCCTACTAACAATTTTTGCGCGAAGTTTAGTCAACGATCCTTCTTTGGCTTGAGGATAAAAACCGAATAAATATTCAGCAATAATGGAGGTTAATATTGCATCTCCAAGAAATTCAAGACGTTCAAAATTAATTGCGCTTCCTTCAGGATCTTTTAAGTTTACAGAACTATGTGTAAAGGCTTCTTTATATACTTGATGATTAGAAATTTTAATCCCCAATTTTTTTTGGATTTGGTCAAAAAAATTCCCGGATGTTGCCATTCGGGAATTGCGTATGTATCTAAGGATTCTCACACGCCCAATTTAGCTTATTTTTTTGAACAACACACAAGCGTTGTGTCCTCCAAAACCAAAAGTATTCGATAAGGCAACGTTAACAGTTCTTTTTTGAGCTTTTCCAAAGGTAAAATTTATCTTTTGATCTATTCCTTCGTCTGGGGTGTGATGATTGATGGTAGGGGGGACTATTCCATGTTTGATTGCCATAATGGAAGCAATTGCCTCTACTGCACCTGCAGCACCTAATAAGTGACCTGTCATGGACTTAGTTGAATTAATATTCATGGTGTAGGCATGCTCTTTAAACACCTTTACTATTGCATTTGATTCTGCAATATCACCCAAGGGAGTTGAAGTTCCATGCATATTGATGGCATCAACTTCGGTAGGATCTACGGCTGCATCACGCAGGCAATTCTCCATAACTTTTGTTGCTCCAAGTCCCTCCGGATGGGGAGCGGTCATGTGGTGGGCGTCAGCAGAAAGTCCGCCTCCTGCTAATTCAGCGTATATGGTTGCTCCACGTGCCATTGCATGATCATAGGATTCTAAAATTAAAGCACCCGCACCCTCTCCCAAAACAAACCCATCACGATCTTTATCAAAAGGTCTGGAAGCTGTTTTTGGATCATCATTTCTTTTAGACAACGCATGCATAGCATTAAAGCCCCCAATTCCAGCTTTGGTTACAGCAGCTTCAGAGCCTCCGGTTATGATAACGTCTGCATATCCCAAGCGGATGTAATTTAGCGCATCTATCATGGCATTGGATGCGGAAGCACAGGCGGAAACGGTAGCAAAATTAGGCCCTCTAAAGCCGTATTTAATGGAGATAAGCCCTGGAGCAATATCTGCGATCATTTTGGGGATGAAGAAAGGATTGAATCTGGGATTTTCATCACTAGCAGCAAAGTTTAAAACCTCGTTTTGGAAGGTTTCAAGACCACCTATACCTGCGCCCCATATCACTCCTACGCGGTCTTTGTCAACTGTCTCTATTGGGAGTTGCGCATCTTCAAGAGCTTCCGCAACAGACACAAGAGCATACTGAGCAAAACGGTCGTATTTCCTCGCTTCTTTGCGATCAAAATGATCTAGAGGATCAAAGTTTTTTAGCTCGCAGGCAAACTGAGTTTTAAATAATGAGGGATCAAAGTATGTAATTGGAGCAGCTCCGCTAGTACCAGACAATAAACCCTCCCAATAGGCTGAGAGGGTATTTCCAATTGGTGTAAGTGCCCCCAATCCGGTAACCACTACGCGTCTTGGTTTCATGGCGCTTTTTTAGTCTGCTTGTTCTATAAATTTGATAGCTTGACCAACTGTAGCGATATTTTCTGCTTGGTCGTCCGGAATTTGAATATCAAATTCTTTTTCGAACTCCATAATCAATTCTACGGTATCCAGTGAGTCTGCACCTAGGTCGTTAGTAAAACTGGCTTCATCTACGACTTCGTTTTCATCCACCCCTAGTTTATCA
>JALRDC010000021.1 GCA_023262245.1 Flavobacteriaceae bacterium | reverse complement strand
AGCTGTGAATAACTCGAGAACAAATTGCTTTTTTCAAAGACCTTAGAGCATAAAAAACTTATAGAAAAGGTGTATTTTTGAGCTTTAAAAACCACGCTATGCTATTGTTTTTTGGCGATGTCACGACCAAAGTTTTTGTCGTTGAAAGTCCCGCAGCACTATCAGCTGAAAATATTGTTAAACTACAATGGCTCTTCGGAGATGCTCCCCATCTCAACATTACAATACTAGAGGGTCCATTTGTAGGTCCTAGAGCAAGTATGATTACTCCCTGGAGCACCAATGCTGTAGAAATAACCCAGAATATGGGCATCGTTGGAATCAGCAGAATTGAGGAATATTATGCCAAAAACCAAGTCGATGTAATTGATCCTATGTTGGTTGTTGAGATTCAAGTTATCGATCAAAATCTTTTTCAGATAACTATCGATCCAGAAAAAGTTCTAGAAATAGAAGACATCGCAGCCTACAATACAAAAGAAGGTCTGGCCCTAAACCATGAAGAAATTGACTACCTAAACAATTTATCCAAAACTTTAAAACGCCCTTTAACAGACTCTGAAGTTTTCGGTTTTTCCCAAGTAAATTCAGAGCATTGCCGGCATAAAATCTTTAATGGCACCTTTGTCATTGATGGAGAAACTAAAGATTACAGTTTGTTCCAACTCATAAAAAAAACATCAAAAGAAAACCCAAATCATATTATTTCTGCTTATAAAGACAATGTAGCTTTTATTGAGGGGCCTCGTATTGAACAGTTCGCTCCAAAAGCAGGAGACAAACCCAGTAGTTTTGAAAAGAATGCCATAGATAGTGTTATTTCACTCAAAGCAGAAACGCACAATTTTCCCACCACAGTAGAACCCTTTAACGGAGCAGCCACGGGCTCTGGGGGAGAAATACGCGACCGATTAGCTGGTGGTAAAGGGTCTCTTCCTTTAGCTGGAACTGCGGTATACATGACTCCTTATTCCCGGATTCAAGAAAATCTAAAAAAAAGTAATTTCCCAGAACGTCAGTGGCTATATCAAACTCCTATAGACATCTTAATAAAAGCCTCTAATGGTGCTTCAGATTTTGGAAATAAATTTGGTCAACCACTTATTGCTGGTTCGGTATTAACTTTTGAACATCAAGAAAACGGTCAACGTTTAGGTTTTGACAAGGTGATCATGCTTGCAGGAGGAATTGGTTTTGGAAAAAAAGAACAAGCCCAAAAGGGAAAACCAAAAAAAGGAGATAAAATCATCATCTTAGGAGGTGATAATTATCGCATTGGGATGGGAGGTGCAGCTGTTTCATCAGCCGACACCGGTGCTTTTGGAAGTGGGATTGAGCTTAACGCTATACAACGATCAAATCCTGAAATGCAAAAACGCGTTGCCAATGCTATCCGCGCCTTAGTAGAACGCGTTGAAAATCCTATCATCTCCATACACGATCATGGAGCTGGTGGACATCTAAATTGTTTATCTGAATTAGTTGAAGATACAGGAGGAGCCATTCAAATTGATGCATTGCCCTTAGGAGATCCTACCCTCTCTGCAAAAGAAATCATTGGTAATGAATCTCAAGAGCGTATGGGTCTAATTCTGGCAGCTGAGGATGCCCTGCTTCTTGAAAAAATTGCCAAACGTGAGCGTGCGCCCTTTTATGTCGTTGGTGAGGTTACCGATGATCATCACTTTTCCTTTCATTCTGAAAAAAATAATGAAACACCCATCGATCTTGACCTTTCAGCATTATTTGGCAGTTCTCCTAAAACTACTATGGAGGATACAAGTATATCCGTCCAATACAGTGCCTTAGAATACACTCAAAATAAATTAGACACCTATCTTAAAAATGTACTTCAATTAGAAGCAGTAGGAAGTAAAGATTGGCTAACAAACAAAGTAGATCGATGTGTAACTGGAAGAGTTGCTCAACAGCAGTGTGTGGGCGAACTCCAATTACCTCTTAGCAACTGTGGTGTAGTAGCATTAGATTATACAGGACAAAAAGGGATCGCCACTTCTATAGGTCATGCACCTGTGAGTGCCCTTATAAATCCAAAAAAAGGAAGCAACACCGCCATTGCCGAAGCGCTTACTAATATTGTTTTTGCTCCCCTAGAAAAGGGACTCCATAGTGTTTCACTTTCAGCCAACTGGATGTGGCCCTGTAATAATCCCGGAGAAGATGCCCGTCTTTATAAAGCAGTTGAAGAATGTTCTGAATTTGCCATTGCATTGGGAATAAATATTCCAACTGGAAAAGATTCTCTTTCTATGAAGCAAAAATATCCTGATGGTGATGTACTCGCCCCAGGCACAGTTATTATTTCCGCAGCGGCTCAGTGTAGTGATGTGAAAAATATCATAAAGCCCGTAGCTACTGCTAATGGAGGTGATTTGTATTATATTGACTTTGCACAAGACAAGTTCCACCTTGGTGGTTCTTCATTCGCTCAAAGCATTGAAAAAATAGGAAACAATACTCCTAGCGTTCAAGACCCAGCCTATTTTAAAAAAGCCTTTAATACAGTTCAAGAGCATATTAAAGAAGGTAAAATTTCAGCAGGTCACGACATAGGCTCTGGAGGAATGATTACCAGCTTGTTAGAACTTTGTTTCCCGTCTACTTCCGTAGGGATGCATTTGGATTTAAGTGGCTTGGGAGAAGCTGATTTGATTAAAATTTTGTTTTCCGAAAAAGTAGGGTTAATACTTCAATCAAACAATGATTTAACTGCCAGTTTTGCGAAAAAAGGGGTTGAAGCTGTCGCCATAGGTTCCATTACTCAAAAGGATACAATAACCCTTGGAGATTATGAATTTTCCATTCCTTCGTTAAGAAAAATATGGATGGCTACTTCTACTCAATTAGAAGCAAAGCAAACACACCCCGCCTTAGCCGCTATTCGAGCTGATAATGTCGTAAAACAGCCCTTAAAATTTAATTTTCCAAAACAGTTTGACGGAAAAAAGCCAGCTGCAAAAAACAAAAAAATCAAAGCTGCTGTCATAAGAGAAAAAGGAAGTAATTCAGAGCGAGAAATGGCTTATATGATGGATCTCAGTGGTTTTGAAGTGCGAGATGTACACATGACAGATCTGATTGAAGGAAGAGAAACTCTAGAGGACATACAATTATTAGTGGCTGTAGGTGGATTTTCAAATTCAGATGTTTTAGGTTCTGCTAAAGGTTGGGCAGGGGCGTTTAAATACAATCTCAAAGCAAAGAAAGCAATTGAAAGCTTTTTCCATCGAAACGATACACTTTCGTTAGGGGTGTGTAACGGTTGCCAATTATTTATTGAACTCGGATTATTAACCCCTCATCAAAAAAAACAACCCAAAATGCTTCACAACACATCGGGAAAATTTGAATGTATATTTACTGCTGTCACTATTCAAAAAAGTAACGCTGTAATGCTCCAAGGTCTTGATGGAAGTACTCTGGGTATCTGGGCTGCACACGGAGAAGGAAAATTTTCCTTCCCGGAAACCGAAAAGAACTATCAAATTCCTGCTAAATATCTTTATGCAGATTATCCTTCAAATCCAAATGGTTCGGACTTTAACGCAGCAATGTTGGCTAGTGATGATGGTCGTCATTTGGTCATGATGCCTCATTTAGAACGCTCCATTTTTTCTTGGAACTGGGCTCACTACCCTCAAAATAGAGAAGATGAGGTAAGTCCATGGACCCTGGTTTTCGAAAATGCCTTTTCCTGGTTAGAAAAGAACGCTTGATAAAACTTCTTCATTTGATTCAAAATATTTGCTATTTTGCAGTAAAATGAATGACCATGACACCCACTAGATTATTTGAGTTTATCGAATACCAAAAGCAGCATGCCCCTCAAGAAAAAGCTTTTACAACAAAATATAATGGAACTTGGGTAAGTTTATCCTCAGAAGAATTTCTCCATCAATCTCAAGCAATTAGTCGTGCCTTAGTAGGTATGGGTATTAAAGCGGGAGATAAGATAGCCATGATTTCTTCTAATAACCGAACAGAGTGGAGTGTAATGGACATCGGTTTGTTAACTCTTGGTGCAGTGAATATTCCCATATATCCCACCATTTCGTCAAAAGATTATGAATACATCCTTAACCACTCAGAAAGCATCTACTGCTTTGTATCTGACCAAGAGGTTTACGACAAAGTAAAAGCTATTCAAAAAAATGTAACATCATTGAAAAAAGTGTTTAGTTTCGATGAAATTAATGGGTGTGCACATTGGTCAGAACTTCTTAAAGAGGGTAAAAGTAACGAACACGATGAAACAGTGGCCCAGATGCGTAACCAAGTAAAACCTGAGGACCTTGCCACTATAATCTATACCTCCGGGACTACTGGGGTGCCTAAGGGTGTCATGTTGAGTCATCACAACGTAGTTTCTAATGTGATCTCCAGTTCTAAACGACTCCCTCTAACTATTGGAAATGCCTCAGCACTAAGTTTTTTACCCATTTGTCACATTTTTGAACGAGTAATCTTATACATCTATATGTATAACAGTGTCTCTGTTTATTTTGCAGAGTCAATAGAAACCATAGCAGACAACCTAAAAGAAATCAAACCAAATGTAATGACGGCGGTGCCTCGCTTACTAGAAAAAGTTTACGATAAAATTTATGCGCGTGGTGGTGAACTTTCAGGTATCAAGAAAAAACTTTTTTATTGGGCTGTAAATATTGGGCTACAATACGAACCCTATGGTCAAAATGGTGCTTGGTATGAATTTAAATTAAAAATTGCTCGCAAATTAATCCTTTCCAAATGGCAAGAAGCTTTAGGTGGTAATCTTGAATTGATTGCATCAGGAAGTGCCGCACTACAACCTCGATTGGCACGCGTATTTACAGCAGCAGGGATGACGCTGGTGGAAGGCTATGGCCTTACCGAAACCTCTCCAGTAATTTCCGTAAACGATATGAGAAAAGGACATTTTAAAATAGGAACCGTTGGAAAAGTAATTGATGGTGTAGAAGTCAAAATTGCCGAAGACGGTGAAATTCTTTGTAAAGGACCGAACGTCATGATGGGCTATTACAAAGAAGAGAAAATGACACAAAAGGTAATGACTGGAGCTTATTTTCATACAGGAGATATTGGTGAAATTGATGATGAAGGCTTTTTAAGAATTACAGATCGTAAAAAAGAAATGTTCAAAACTTCAGGTGGAAAATACATTGCTCCTCAAGTAATTGAAAACCAAATGAAACAATCGTTGTTTATTGAACAAATTATGGTGGTTGGTGAAGGAAAAAAAATGCCTGCGGCGGTCATTCAACCTAATGTAGAATACGTAACAAACTGGCTTAAAGAAAAAGGAATAAATTGTAATTCTTTAGCAGAAGCAGTAAGAGAACCCCTGCTTAAAGAAGCCATCGAAAAAGAAATTGAACAACACAATCAAAACTTTGGGTCATGGGAACAGGTGAAAAAAATTGAACTCACCCCAGAGGAATGGACGATTGATGACGGACACCTAACTCCTACGATGAAATTAAAAAGAAAGATCGTTTCTGAAAAATACAAAGATTTGATCGAAACTATGTATAGCTAATTATATACCTCTCTTTTTTTCAAAAAAATTATTCACTAGTCTTCCGAACTTTTTTTAAAGATTGTTAGAATAATTTGTTTATATGTTATGCATGCATAATATATTTTGCTACATTTGAGAGAATGAAACAAGAAACTTTTGACAGCGTATTACGCTCCACATGGCAAACTGTAAGCAAAATGTACAATAAAGAAGCGAGTAAATTTGACTCTACCATGGCAACTGGATTTGCACTTTTGAGTATTGATCCTGATGGGACTCCCTCCACTACCCTGGGACCTAAAATGGGAATGGAGCCCACCAGTCTTTCGCGTTTACTTAATGCTATGGAAGAACGTAAACTTATCTATCGAACCCAAAACCCAGAAGATGGAAGAAGTGTTTTAGTTCATTTAACTCCTTTTGGAATAGAGAAAAGAGAGGATTCAAAAGCTGTAGTATTACATTTTAACTCAGAAATTGAAAAAGAGCTAAGCATGAAAAAAATTAAACATTTTTTTGAAGTCATGCATTGCATCAAAGAAAAAGCACAAAATTTTGAACATTTTACAACCCAAACTTTAAAAACTATTTAATCATGGAAGCAACTGAAAAAAAAGAATTAAGCGGAGGGGCTTTTATTTTAGAAAACGGACTGAATAAACAAATATTTACACCTGAGGACTTTAGTGAAGAACAGCAAATGATGAAAGCTGCGGTCAAAGAATTTATTGATCGAGATGTCTGGCCCCATAAAGAACGTTTTGAAAAAAAGGATTACGACTTTACCAAGACATTGATGGAACAAGCAGGGAGTTTAGGATTTTTAAGCATCTCTGTCCCTGAGACTTATGGTGGATTAGGAATGGGCTTTGTTTCTTCAATGCTTGTTTGTGACTATATTTCGGGTGCTTCCGGATCGTTGTCAACCGCTTTCGGAGCCCATACAGGAATAGGTACCTTACCCATTACATTATACGGCACTGAAGAACAAAAACAGAAATACCTCCCAAAGCTAAGTTCAGGCGAGTGGTTTGGATCTTATTGTCTTACAGAACCCGGAGCGGGATCCGATGCTAATTCTGGAAAAACAAAAGCCGTATTGTCAGAAGATGGATCTCATTACAAAATTTCGGGTCAAAAAATGTGGATATCAAATGCAGGCTTCGCCTCTCTTTTGATTGTCTTTGCCCGTATTGAAGAGGATAAAAATATCACTGGATTTATTGTCCCCTACGACCCGGAGAATGGAATCAAACTGGGAGATGAAGAAAACAAGCTAGGAATTCACTCATCCTCTACACGACAGGTGTTTTTTAACGAAACTAAAGTTCCTGTTGAGAACATGCTCGCTGGGCGTGGAGAAGGATTCAAGATCGCTATGAATGCACTAAATGTTGGACGGGTAAAATTGGGAGTGGCTTGTTTAGATGCTCAAAGAAGAATAACCACTGAAGCCATTAAATACGCCAATGAACGCGTTCAGTTTAAAACACCAATTGCCCAATTTGGAGCCATCAAAGAGAAAATTGCTCGTATGGCAACCTCCTGTTACGTAGGAGAGTCAGCATGCTATAGAGTTGCAAAAGATATCGAGAATCGTATAGAGCACTTTATTTCACAAGGTTTATCACATCAAGAAGCCGAACTGAAAGGGGTGGAGGATTATGCAGTTGAATGTTCCCTAATTAAAGTAGGTGCCTCTGAAGACATTCAAAATTGTGCTGACGAAGGAATCCAAATCTTAGGAGGAATGGGCTTTTCTGCTGATACCCCAATGGAATCTGCGTGGAGAGATGCTCGAATAGGACGTATTTATGAAGGAACTAATGAAATCAATCGAATGCTTTCCGTAGGGATGCTTCTCAAAAAAGGGATGAAGGGACAAATCGATTTGATGTCTGCAGTCATGCAGGCGGCAGCAAAACTAGGTTCTGTTCAACAGGAAGAAGCTGTTTCAGGAACACTTTCCGAGGAAATAAAACTGATTCGTAATTTTAAACAACTATTGCTGCTATTACTAGGAAATGCGGTTCAAAAATACGGAGATAAACTCGACCAACAGCAACAAGTTCTTTTAGCATTATCAGATATTCTTATTGAAATATATTTTGCTGAATCATCATTACTCAGAACTTTAAAGAATACTGAACGTAATGGTCAAGATGCCCAAGAACTTCAGCAGGCAATGGTTCAGCAATATGTTTTTGAAGCACATAATACTGTTCTTAAAAAAGCAAAAGAAGTGATACTCAGCATTTCAAAAGATGACGAGCAAAAACAACTTATGGAGGTTTTAAATCGAATTTGTACCTACTCCAGTTATCCCAATATAGTAGCTATAAGAACAAAAATTGCTGATCAATTCATACAGGAAAATTCTTATTTTTTATAGTTGATTGTCTTTTTATGTTTTAAAAACCGATACTTGAGTATCGGTTTTTTTATTACATTAACTGAAATTTGTCTTATGAAGTACATTACACTACTCCTACTAATATTTAGTTATTCTTTAACTCAAGCTCAAAAGAAACAAGTTTTATACGACATCATAGAGAACGTTTCTAGTGAACGTTTAGAAAAAGATATAAATACACTAGTAAATTTTGGAACACGCCACACCCTAAGTGACACCCTTTCTAACTCCAGAGGCATAGGAGCGGCCCGCCGTTGGATTAAGTCTGAATTTGAAACGATCTCAAAAGAATGTGATGACTGTCTTGAAGTCTTTTACCAAAAAAACTACTTTACGCCAAAAGATGGAGACCGAATTGTAAAACCAGTTTGGATTAATAATGTTGTAGCCATACAACGCGGAAAAACACATCCGAACCGGTTCATCATAATGAGTGGAGATATTGACTCTCGAATTTCTGATCCAACAAATTTTACCAATGATTCTCCTGGAGCAAATGACAATGCCAGTGGAATGGCAGGCACTATTGAAGCCGCCCGTGTTCTTTCAAAATACAACTTTGAAAACAGCATTGTCTATGTGGGTCTTGCAGGAGAAGAACAAGGACTTTTTGGTGGTAAAGGATTTGCAGAGTACGCTCTAGAGCAAGACTGGGAAATCATCGGAATATTAAATAATGACATGATTGGAAACATCAAAGGGGTAGATGGTGTTATTGACAACAGAACCTTTAGAATCTTTTCGGAACCTGTCCCTGCAAATGAAGAAGAAAAAGCGCGTAAGGCAAGAAGGTTTTATGGTGGAGAAGTAGATGGAATTTCACGTCAACTCGCTCGTTATGTTCACAAGACCGTAAAGACCTTTATGCCTGAAATGAATCCTATGATGGTCTATAGACTGGATCGTTTTGGAAGAGGAGGACACCACAGACCATTTAATGATGTTGGTTATGCCGGTATACGAATTATGGAGGCTCATGAAAATTACGTCATGCAACATCAGGATATACGAGTTGAAAATGATATTTCCTACGGTGATGTCATAGAAGGAGTTGATTTTGAATACGCTAAAAAACTTACTGCCGTTAATGCAATTAATCTGGCAAGTCTGGCTTGGGCACCTCCTAGTATAGAAAAAATTGCTATTGGAGGAATCGTACAGGCCTCTGTAAAATTTCGATGGGAAAAAGTCAAAGATCCAAACGTTGCAGGCTATCGTATTTATTGGCGTGATACCACCTCGCCTACTTGGGACCACAGTCGCTTTGTGGGGGATGTTTCCGAAGCAACCCTAGAGGGAATTGTAATTGACAATTTTTTCTTTGGGATAGCCACAGTAGGAAAAAATGGTTACGAAAGTCCCGTAGTTTTTCCAAACACAACCTTTAGAAATTAGAAATAATTATCTGTTTGTAGTCGCTTAAATAAACCCCTGCGGTTTCTTCTGAACTTACTAAAGTCAAAAGTTAGATAGAGTTCTAGTACCGAGGGAGAAAATACTTGATTTACACTTCTTATTGGAAAATTGTACAAAATTCCAAAATCAAAGTTTTCGAAAGATAAACCAACTAAGAGCCCTAAGTTGTTTAGATTAAACTCACTAATAAAAGAGGCTTGCTGACTTATCCCTAGAGAAAATTCTCCTAATTGAAGTTCTTGGGATAAATAATAATAGGTCCTGGTGTCAAAATAAGAAACCGAACCATAGGTGTACAGAAAAGAAAAATTAGGGAGTAGTCCTCTTTCATAAGGATTGATATTAAACTCATAGGCCCCATTTAAAGTAATTTGTATGGGTTTTATATAATCGACGTCTTGGTCAAAACTAATATTGGGGCGATTTAAATGCTTTAAACTAATTCCTGCTAAAAAACTTTCGTTGTGTAAAATAAAGGAGGCTCCTAAATCAAAATAATTTAAAGTTCGAATCTGCCCTAAAGAAGGGTCAATACTTTCTGTATTGATAAAACCTGTCGCTCGATCTAACTGATCTTCAAAAATCAAACTAGAATTGTTAAAAGAGGAGCTTCCCAACCCAAAACTTAGGGCCGGTAAAAAAAACAACCGATTGTTTATTTGTAGTTTGTAGATATAACTAAAGTTGGATAATGTGGTGGCATATCCCGTTTGGTCAATACGAAATGAATTAACATCCATACCCAAACTAAAGTTCTTGTCATCAAATGAAAGAGTGCCGAAAAAATATTTGTTGTCAATATTTTGATTTGAATTAACTCGTATTTGGTTATATAATACGCCTACCCTGTTAAGGCTATTAACTCCTAAATAGCTAGAATTAATCTTTTGCATAAAACGAGACTGACCAACAAAATAATCTTCTTGAGACCAGGCAGAGGTTGTTATTAAGCAGTTCAAAAAAATAAAAAGTGGGACTAATTTTTTCATGGAATTAAAACAAAGGTTCCGGAGCGGATAATTTCGGTTTCGTCACTAATCATAATTCCGCTGAAATGATATATAAAATAAGGACTGTTTTTCGGAGCGTTGCTACCACCCCATCCCTGTAATTCTAAGCTTGAAATAGATACTGGATCTTCTTCTTCAACCTCTTCAGAATGTAAAAGATTCCCTATGTGATCGTAAATGTTAAAGTTTACTTTTTTGAAACCACTAAAGAGTACACGATATTTATCATTAACTAAATCGCCATTTGGTGAAAAAGCGTTAGGCGCAATAATATTGTATCCTGATCCTACAACAATTTGTTTGACCGTTTCCTCATAACATCCAGAGGAACTGTAATTTCTTAAACTCACCAAATAAGTTCCAGAGATACCATAGGCATGTAATACTGGAGAAGCTGTTTCAGTTCTCGGTATGTCTTGGCTTTGAGTACCATCGCCAAAATTCCATGTAGAATAGGCATAAAATCCTGTTGAAATATTTCTAAACTCGATTTCTTCTTTGGCTAGAATGGTATTTTCAAACTGTAGAGTTGGAGAACTAAATTCAAATTCTGGAACACTCAAGTCATCTATCTGTATTTTAGAGGAGAGACTACAACCTTCTTGATTTGTAATTACCAATTCTGCATCATTCACCGGGTTTTCTACAAATAAGACAATGACTCTAGAATCCTCCACACTGCGATCCGTATCTACTGTAAGAATTTCGTTATTGTAATAAAAAGACAAATCACTTTGGTCATTATCAAAAAGCTCAAGGATAATTCTACCAGGCAATCCTTTACATAGATCTTCATCAATGTACGGTCCATCAATCAAGCGTAGTTCATCACTGTTTGGAACTTTTATTATTTCTTCATAGTATCGGTTATTCGTTTGAAGTGCATTCTGTTCACAATCTACATTTTGTGAACGAATGATTAGTTTATAGTTTCCTGCTCTA
>JALRDC010000131.1 GCA_023262245.1 Flavobacteriaceae bacterium | reverse complement strand
ACTTGTTGCAGGAGGTGTATTATTTTCATTCCAACCTAAAGTAACGGTTGATGTCGTTGTAGAAATTATTTGTAAATTGGTAGGCATTGTACAAGGAGGTGGAGGTCCACAAACAACATTTGCATTCCATCCCGCTAAATTTGTAAGCTCTTTTGAACTTATGAAAACATTTTTAGCACGAAATAGCGTTTTTTTAGGTATCCTCGGTTTGCTCTCTGTGATAATTTTAGTACTGTTTTACAATGCCCTAAAACCTCAAGAAAGGCTCCCCATTTATCAGCCGGCTATGGTAAATTATGAGTTGGTGGACAGCAGCTTACAGCATGTTAAAAAGTATCATAAAATTGCTCCTTTTGCGCTTACCAATCAAAACGGTGAAATCATAACAGATCGAGACTACAAAGACAAAATCTACGTGGCAGATTTTTTTTTCACAACCTGTCCTACTATTTGTCCAAAAATGACCGCTAATATGGGTCAAATTCAAAAGGTGATCCTAAATGACCCTCAAGTAAAACTACTTTCTTTTAGCGTAACGCCAGAGATTGATTCGGTCCCTCAATTAAAAAAATATGCAGTTGAAAAAGGGGTAGAAGATCATAAGTGGAACCTGCTTACCGGGGACAAGAAAAAGATCTACGAGCTTGCTCGAAAATCCTATCTTGCGGTTAAAGATAATGGCGATGGAGGTCCCCATGATATGATCCATACTGAAAACTTTATTTTGATCGATCCTGAGAAACGCATCCGAGGTTTTTATGACGGAACTGACGCAACTGCCATGCTAAAATTACTTGCTGACATTGCGTTATTACAAAAGGAATATCCTTTTCAATAATTTTTTGGGAAGAAGCTTTACTTAACGATGGGAATTTCCCTACTTTTGTTCTTTAAAATCATTCTAAATAATGATTCCATTGGATCAGCTCCTAAGGGGCGAAAAAGCACAAATTGAAACTATAGAAACGGATAAACTACCCTTAAAACTTATAGAAATGGGTTGTTTGCCGGGAAACTCCATAGCACTAATTCAAAAAGCACCTTTTAATGACCCACTCTATTTAAAAATAGATGAATCTCATTTGGCTATTCGCAAAGAAACAGCTAAAAATATCTTTGTTCGCCTAATAGAGTAATCCATGAGTACACCCGTGAAAATTGCTTTATTGGGGAATCCGAATACGGGCAAAACCTCCGTCTTTAATGCCCTGACAGGACTGTCCCAAAAAGTGGGAAATTATCCGGGAATTACTGTAGAAAAAAAAGAAGGAATTTGTAAGCTTAATCACAACACTAAAGGACTTCTTATAGACCTTCCAGGTACTTATAGCTTAAATGCTTCTTCCATAGATGAAAGTGTTGTTATTGAGCTTTTACTCAATAAGAAAAGTAAAGACTTTCCCGATGTAGCCGTAGTAGTGACTGATGTAGAAAACTTAAAAAGGAATTTATTACTTTTTACCCAAGTAAAGGATTTAGAAATTCCCACACTATTGGTCATCAATATGGCAGACCAAATGAAACGAAAAGGAATTTCTTTAGATCTCCCTCTTTTAGAACAAACTTTAGACACTAAAATTGTTTTAATAAGTACTCGAGAGAATAGGGGCCTTGAAGAGCTAAAAAAAACGATATTGGATTATCGTCAACTTTCTACCAGCCCCACTATTGCTATCAATTCTATTGATGAAAAATATTTTAAAGATCTAGAAAAAACCTTTCCTAATCAGTCGCTTTATAAATTGTGGCTGGTTATTACACAAGACGTCAATTTTGCAAAAATTGATCGTAAACGTGTCTCTGACGCTACAGATTTTAAAACCCAACCTGCTTCCTATCTCAAGCGCATGCAACAGAAGGAAACCATAAAACGCTACCAGTTCATTAATAATGTTCTAAAACAAGGGCTTACTATTAATCGGGAAGCAGCGATTGATTTAAGAAGCCGTCTAGATCGAGTGCTGATTCACAAAGTATGGGGATATGCAATTTTTTTTATCGTATTGTTGACCATTTTTCAAGCCATATTTCATTGGAGTAGCATTCCTCAAGACATAATAGATAGCGGTTTTGTCAGTTTAAGTGAACGATTAAAAAACAACCTCCCAGAGGGTGTGTTTACAAACTTATTAACAGAGGGAATTATTTCGGGCTTAGGGGGAATAGTTATTTTCATCCCTCAAATAGCATTTTTATTTTTATTCATTTCCATTTTAGAGGAAAGTGGATACATGAGTAGGGTGGTCTTTTTAATGGACCGAGGTTTACGACGTTTTGGATTAAATGGTAAAAGTGTCATTCCCTTAATTTCTGGTACTGCCTGTGCGATACCTGCTGTTATGGCAACCAGAAACATTGAAAATTGGAAAGAACGCTTAATCACAATTTTGGTTACCCCTTTTACAACTTGTTCTGCACGCCTTCCCGTTTATTCCATCTTGATTGCATTGGTCATACCCGAGGGCTCTTTTTTTGGGTTAAATTACAAAGGGCTGATGCTTATGGGATTATACCTCCTAGGATTTGGTATGGCACTGCTAGCTGCTTGGGTTTTAAGCAAGACTTTATCCATCACATCAAAAAGTTATTTTGTTGTAGAAATGCCCAACTATAAATTACCCTTACTTAAAAACGTAGGGATTACAGTCTGGGAAAAAACAAGAACTTTCGTTACCGAAGCAGGAAAAATTATTTTAGCAATCTCAATATTATTATGGATTTTAGCTTCTTATGGGCCTGGAAAAGATTTTAACAACGCAGAACAAATAGTAAGACAAAATCATCCTGAACTCAATGCAAACGCATTGGAAATTAAAACCAATGCCTACAAGTTAGAAAACTCCTACATTGGGATTTTAGGAAAGTCTATTGAACCCATCATTGCTCCTTTGGGATATGATTGGAAAATAGGAATCGCTTTAATCAGTTCTTTTGCGGCAAGAGAAGTCTTTGTAGGGACACTTGCAACGATCTACAGTGTTGAAAGTGATAATGAAGACACCATAAAAAATAAAATGGGCTCTGAGCTTAGAGCAGATGGGACCCCCCTGTTTAACCTGGCAAGTGGAATTTCTTTAATGCTCTTTTACGCCTTTGCAATGCAGTGTATGAGTACACTAGCGATTGTCAAAAAAGAAACAAATTCCTGGAAGTGGCCCATGGTTCAGCTCTTTGGGATGTCTATATTAGCCTATATTGTAGCATTGTCAACTTATCAAATCCTAGCCTAATGGAGTGGATCCAAACCCTTTTAGTCATTTTATCTGGTTTAAGCGCCTTGCTGTTTTTGTTTCGAAAACTACTTTTTAAAAAGAAAGCAGCAAAGAATAAAAGCTGTAATTCTGACTGTGGCTGTCACTAATCCTTTTCCGGTTTCATAGATTTCAATTACAGAGCCACTCTCTTATTCTAAAAATACCATATATTTAGGAAGACAAATTGAAATAAACTTAACATGACAAATTCTAATAGACTATTTTACGGTAGTTGTTTTGCTTTAATCACTACGGCCTTTTCTTTCAGTATTCGGGCGGGGATTTTGCCTCAACTGGCAGAATCTTTTGATTTAAACGGACAACAGCTCGGATTTATTAATTCCATGTGGTTTTTGGGATTCCCAATTTCTATGATTTTAGGAGGATTATTTTACCACACTATCGGACCTAAACGAATCATGCAGTTTGCTTTTATAACCCATACCCTTGGGATTATCTTAACCATTTATTCTGGAGGTTATACAGGATTATTGATTTCCACACTTTTAATTGGTATTGGAAACGGCTGTACTGAAGCTGCTTGTAACCCCATGATTGCAGATGCCTATGAAGGAAAACAAATGAACACACTCTTAAACCGTTTCCATATGTGGTTCCCAGGCGGAATTGTGTTGGGAAGTTTGGTTTCCCTTTTGATGACCTCAATGGATCTAGGGTGGCAAGCTCAAATTTGGATCATCATGATTCCTACTTTGATCTACGCGTATTTATTTTTGGGACAAACATTTCCCAAACCAAGAACGGAAGCTGTTACTTCTGTAGGGGAAAATTTAAAAGCAATGATTTCTCCTATTTACATATTTATCCTAGGATGTATGGCACTTACCGCCATTTCAGAATTTGGTCCTCAACAATGGACGAGTTTAATCCTAAGCAGTAGTGGAGCGCACCCCATGGTTATTTTAGCTTTAATAACAGGGCTTATGGCTATTGGTCGTTATTTTGGAGGTGATATAGTGCATAAATACGATCAAACGGGAGTGCTTTTAGGTTCTGCTATACTGACGGCTGTCGGAATCTTTTTGTTTAGTACACAAACAGGAGGAATGGTTTATGTCGCAGCTATTTTCTTTGCTCTAGGTGTTTGTTATTTCTGGCCAAATATGATAGGTTTTGTAGCTGAAAAAATTCCTTTAAGCGGAGCCTTAGGGATGTCTATTGTAGGAGGAATGGGTATGTTTTCTTCTTCTATCTTCCAAGCGATTATTGGGGGCTGGATCGACGCTTCTACTGCAGAGCAATCTGCCAAAGGACTCACAGGAACTGCTCTTGAATTAGCCGCTGGTCAGCAAACGTTAACTTATATGATTTCATTCCCTGGAATTTTAATCATCCTCTTTACCATTCTTTATTTTTGGCAAAGAAAACCAAAAGCTGCTACAGCCTAAAAAACGAATCTAAATTAAAAAGGCCACCTTTAGGTGGCTTTTTTTACGAATTCATCAAATCTTCTATCTCTTCAGTTTCGATGGGAATTTTCTCCATGAGATTCAAAGGAGCACCAGATTTTTGAATGACTATATCGTCTTCTAATCGCACTCCAAAACCTTCCTCAGGAATATATATACCAGGCTCTACAGTAAATACCATATGGGCTTCCATCGGTAAATGTAAAAGTCCGTAGTCATGTGTGTTGAGGCCAAGGTGATGTGCTGTGCCATGCATAAAATATTTTTTATAAGCAGGATTTTCTGAATCTTGATTTTGAACATCTGCCTTATCTAAAAGACCTAACCCTATAAGCTCCGAAGTCATCAGTTTTCCCACCTCAACATGAAATTCTTTCCATAAAGTACCGGGAACTAAAAGCTTTGTGGCTTCGTTTTTAACTCGTAAAACAGCATTGTAAACTGCTTTTTGACGATCGGTAAATTTTCCTGATACAGGAAGCGTTCGGGTGAGGTCCGCAGAATAATTACCATATTCTGCAGCGACATCCAATAAGACTAAGTCCCCTGCTTTACATTGCTGATTGTTTACCGTGTAGTGTAATACGTTAGCATTAGTGCCGGAGGCAATAATAGGCTCATATGCAAATCCTTTAGAACGATTTCTTATAAATTCATGTACCAGTTCAGCTTCCAGTTCGTATTCCCAAACGCCAGGTTTTAGAAAAGAAAGTATACGTCGAATGCCTTTTTCTGTTAGGTCACAAGCAACTTGCAATTGTTTAATTTCTTCAGGATCTTTTACAGCGCGTAATTGTTGTAAAATGGGGTTGCTCTTTGCAGTAGCATGCGCAGGATATTGTTTTTTACACCATAGGATAAATCGATCTTCACGTGTTTGAGTTTGAACCGCTTGGCGGTAGTGTTCATTTGTGTTAAAATAAAAGGTATCGCATTGAGTACTCAACTCTTGGAAAATTCTTTCAAAATCTTCAAGCCAATACACAGTCTTTATTCCGCTTAGTTCACAAGCCTGAGCTTGGGTGAGTTTTGCCCCTTCCCATACGGCAATATGATCATTGGTTTTACGAACAAAAAGAATTTCCCTGTGTTTGTCTTCTAAGGCATCAGGAAATAAGACTAAAATGCTTTCTTCTTGATCTACACCACTGAGATAAAAAAGATCTCGATGTTGTTCAAAAGGCAGGGTACTGTCTGCACTAATGGGGTAAATGTCATTTGAATTGAATACAGCTAAAGACTTTGGTTTTAACTGCGCCATAAATGCCTTTCTCGTTTTGCTATAAAAGGAATTCGAAAGCGGTTTGTATTTCATTAGGATGTTTTTTACTAAGATAGGTGTTTTTTAAAACCCTTTTTGTTTAACAGAAAAATGCGTCAAAGGATTTTTTTTCAAATTAAATTAAACAAAGATTAAACAAGTGTTTTATGTTTATTTATAACTCATAAAAATAAGCTATTGCTGTTTGTTGCTATTTGTTTATGCCTTAATTTTGATAAACAAATTGAAATTATATGACTTTAGCGGCTTCTTCAATAGGAAGAAAAGTAGCAATGGCACTTTCAGGCCTTTTCTTAGTTTTGTTTTTAACACAACACTTTACGATTAACCTCTTATCCGTTTTCAGCGAATCCGTGTTTAATCAGGTCTCACATTTTATGGGTAACAACCCTATTGTACAATTTATTTTACAACCCATTTTAATATTAGGGGTACTGTTTCACTTCACTATGGGATTTGTATTAGAACTCAAAAATTCAAGCTCAAGAACAGTCAAATACAAGAGGTTTAAGGGAAGTGCAAATGCCTCCTGGATGTCAAGAAACATGATTTTGTCTGGGATTGTAATCTTGTCTTTTTTAGGGCTTCATTTTTATGATTTTTGGGTACCTGAAATGAATTATAAATACGTAGAAGTGTTGCCTTTGGAACCTAATAGATACTTTGAAGAGATGATTCATAAATTTGAAAGTCCTGTACGAGTTGGAATTTATGTTCTTTCATTTGTCTTTTTAAGTTTGCACTTACTTCATGGTTTTGCTTCTTCATTTCAGTCAATGGGGATAAATAATAAATATTCAAAAGCATTAAAATCTTTTACAATGGCTTTTTCCATTGCAGTTCCTTTAGGATTTGTTTTTATTGCATTGTTTCATCATTTAAACGCATTTTAATATGGCACAATTAGATTCAAAGATTCCAAAAGGTCCAGTAGCGGAAAAATGGACCAATCACAAAAGCAAGATCAATTTAGTAAGTCCTGCAAACAAAAGACTGATTGATGTCATTGTAGTAGGTACAGGATTGGCAGGGGCTTCTGCGTCTGCAACCTTAGCAGAGTTGGGTTACAATGTCAAGACTTTTTGTTTTCAAGATTCTCCTAGACGCGCCCACTCCATCGCTGCACAAGGTGGAATTAATGCTGCGAAAAATTATCAAGGAGATGGAGACTCTACTTACCGTCTTTTTTATGATACCATCAAAGGAGGAGATTACCGTTCTCGTGAGGCAAACGTTCATCGTTTGGCAGAAGTATCGACCAATATCATTGATCAATGTGTAGCACAAGGAGTACCCTTTGCTAGAGATTATGGGGGCTTATTAGATAACCGTTCCTTTGGAGGAGTATTGGTTTCAAGAACTTTTTATGCCAAAGGTCAAACGGGACAGCAACTACTTCTAGGTGCTTATTCTGCCATGAACCGACAAATAGGTCGAGGAAAAATTAAAATGTATAACCGTCATGAGATGATGGATCTGGTGCTTGTGGATGGAAAAGCACGAGGTATTATCACCCGTAATTTGGTCAATGGAAAAATTGAACGCCATGGAGCCCATGCCGTAGTTATTGCTTCTGGAGGATACGGAAACGTATTCTTCCTTTCAACCAACGCCATGGGAAGTAATGTTTCAGCTGGATGGAAAATTCATAAAAAAGGAGCTTATTTTGCCAATCCTTGCTTTACTCAAATTCATCCAACGTGCATCCCCGTTTCAGGAGATCATCAATCCAAACTAACATTAATGTCAGAATCTTTAAGGAATGACGGTCGGATTTGGGTTCCCAAAAACAAAGAAGATGTAAAAGCCATTCGAGCTGGGAAATTGAAAGCCATTGAAATCGCTGAAGAAGATCGTGACTACTATTTAGAGCGACGCTATCCCGCCTTTGGTAATTTAGTGCCACGAGATGTTGCCTCTCGAGCAGCTAAAGAACGATGTGACGCAGGCTTTGGTGTAAACAAAACAGGAGAGGCTGTTTATTTGGACTTTGCTGCTGCAATCTTACGGTACGGAAAAGAGCAAGCTCATGTTAAAGGCTTGGATGAAAACAATGAAGCATTGGTCAAAAAATTAGGACAAGATGTAGTTCGAGCTAAGTATGGAAATCTTTTTCAGATGTATGAAAAAATCGTAGATCAAGATCCGTATGAAATGCCAATGATGATTTATCCCGCTGTTCACTATACTATGGGAGGAGTATGGGTAGACTACAACTTAATGACTTCTATTCCGGGGTGTTATGCTATTGGAGAGGCAAACTTTTCCGATCATGGAGCCAATCGTTTAGGAGCCTCTGCTTTAATGCAGGGACTTGCAGACGGTTATTTTGTCTTGCCCTATACCATTGGAGATTATTTAGCAGATGACATCCGTACGGGACCTATAGATACGCAACTACCTGAGTTTGAAAAAGCAGAGGCTGCAGTAAAAGCACAACTGGAAAGCTTCATAACTAATAAAGGGAAAAACTCTGTTGATTATTACCATCGCAAATTGGGAAAGATCATGTGGGATAAATGTGGAATGTCTCGAAATGAAAAAGGTCTTAAAGAAGCCATAAAGGAAATAAAAGATTTAAGAGAGGATTTTTATAAGAATGTAAATGTTCCTGGAAAAACAAATGAATTTAATGAGCAATTGGCCAAAGCAGGTCGTGTAGCAGACTTTTTGGAGCTGGGAGAGTTATTTGCAAAAGACGCATTAGAAAGAACAGAATCTTGTGGTGGGCATTTCAGAGAGGAATCTCAAACTCCTGAAGGAGAAGCCCTACGAGATGACAAAAATTTCACTTTTGTCTCCGCATGGGAATACAAAGGAGAACCCTCAAAAGCGAAACTCCACAAGGAAGATTTAAAATATGAGGAGATCGAAGTTAAAACAAGATCCTACAAATAAGACCTATAAACTAGAAGTATGAATTTGACACTAAAAGTTTGGCGACAAGCCAACGCAGAGACGAAAGGGAAAATGGAGACGTATACCATGCAAGAGGTATCTCCTGATATGTCTTTTTTAGAAATGATGGATGTTCTAAACGAACAATTAATGGCCCAAGGAATTGATCCCGTAGCTTTTGACCATGACTGTCGTGAAGGGATATGTGGAATGTGCTCCATGTTTATCAATGGTGAAGCTCATGGTCCAGATCGATTGGTTACCACTTGCCAACTTCATATGCGTAAATTTAAAGACGGAGACACCATTACGATTGAACCCTTTCGTGCAAAAGCCTTTCCTGTAATAAAAGATTTGACGGTAGATCGTTCCGCTTTTGATCGAGTGCAGCAAGCGGGTGGTTTTGTCTCGGTCAATACTTCTGGGAATACTCAAGATGCCAATGCCATTCCTATAGACAAACACGATGCAGATA
>JALRDC010000079.1 GCA_023262245.1 Flavobacteriaceae bacterium | reverse complement strand
TTCACAAACGATTCGTGTTCTAAAATTACAATATATGGGCAATTTAATGATCACCGACAATGGTTTTTTAAGACAATTTGAAACAACAGTTGACAATCACTTATGTAAGATCGAGTATTCGGCTCAGGAACGAAAGATTTTTCTGACTAAACTCATTATCCCAAAAGAAGTAAATAGTAAATCATTTAGAGATCAATTCATAGTTGCAGTATTAGATGAAATACAAGAAAGAAATTTAAGAGTGGTACCAACCTGTCCTGAGGTTGCTGTTTTTCTTAGAAAAAACAGACGCTACAAAGAAATGCTTCCGGTAGGCATTCGAATATAACAACCGAACAAATTCTATTTTTTTTTAAAGACGAGCAGCCACTCGTCTTTTTTTATGCGTATTCAAATCGAACCAAACCATCCTCGTCGATACTTTTAAGGATGACCTTGTGCATGGTATTGACAAGTGATGGATCCCATGGGGCTTTTACTTTGACATAGTTTTCTGTAAAGCCGTGGATGTATCCTTTTTTATTCTCCCCCTCGAATAAAACATTGCGCTCTGTACCTAATTGGGATTCATAAAAGGCATGTCTGAGTTTTGAAGAAAGACCTCTGAGCATTTTGGAACGCTTAGCTCTTACTTCTTGAGGAACCACCCCATCCATATCGATAGCTTCTGTATTTTCTCGTTCAGAATAGGTAAAAACGTGTAGATAGGATACTCCTAACTCAGAAAGATAGCGATAGGTTTCCAAAAAGTGTTCATCAGTTTCCCCTGGAAAACCTACAATGACATCCACACCAATACAAGCATCTGGCATTACTGACTTGATTTGACTCACCCTTTCGGTATACAAATCAGTTAAGTAACGTCTTTTCATCAGCTTTAAAAGAGCATCACTTCCCGATTGCAATGGAATGTGAAAGTGAGGGACAAAAGAGCGAGATTGACTCACAAAATCAATCACGTCATTTTTGAGAAGATTGGGTTCAATAGAGGATATTCTCAATCTTGATATTCCCTCAACCTTATCTAGTGCCTGAACTAAATCAAAAAAGGTGTGTAAGTGTTTCTTATTTCCAAATTCACCCTTACCGTAATCACCGATATTCACTCCAGTAAGCACTATTTCTTTAATTCCTTTGGATGATATTTCTGCAGCATTTTCCAAAACGCGTTCTAAGGTATCTGATCTAGAGATTCCTCTAGCAAGTGGAATCGTACAATAGGTGCATTTGTAATCACAACCGTCTTGAACTTTTAAAAAGGCTCTTGTTCTTCCTCCGATTGCATAAGAGCCTACATAAAAATCTGACTCTTCAATTTCACAAGCGTGAACCTGACCAAATTCACTTTTGGTCAAATCGTTTAAGTAGGAAGTGAGCTGAAATTTTTCTTTGGTTCCCAACACAAGGTCTACTCCATCGACTGCGGCTAACTCCTCCGGTTTTAATTGAGCGTAACATCCTATAGCTGCAACAAAGGCATTGGGGTTTTGTTTTTGAGCTTTCTTGACGTAATTCTTGAATTTCTTATCGGCATTTTCAGTAACCGAACAAGTATTGATAACATAGATATCCGCATACTCATCAAAAGAAACGGATTTAAAGTTCTCCGCTTCGAAAGAACGTTTAATGGTATCGGTCTCAGAAAAATTGAGTTTACACCCGAGAGTGTAAAAAGCTACTTTTTT
>JALRDC010000132.1 GCA_023262245.1 Flavobacteriaceae bacterium | reverse complement strand
GATTACTTATCCAAAAAATTTCTGATGGTTGACGTTGCTCTTGATTTGGGGCAATAAATTGATCTTGGGATTGCGCCCATTTGAGTATAATATAAGGTCTTTTTTTTTGGTGAAATGTAAAAAAACGACGGTTTAAATAATCAGCTTCCTTTTTTAGAATCCCTGTTTGAACTTCACATCCCCAACTTTTCAAAGCTTTTATACCACCTCCCGCAACTTTTGGATTTGGATCAACAGATCCAATGACAACCTTTGGAATCTTATATTTTTTAATACTTAAAATACACGGAGGAGTTTTTCCAAAGTGGGAACAAGGCTCTAAGTTCACATAAAGTGTACTTTTAGAGAGTAAGGATTTGTCCTTAACACTATTTATTGCATTTATTTCTGCATGAGCTGCTCCGGCTTTTTTATGCCATCCTTCTCCAATGATACGATCGTTATAAACCAATACTGCACCAACTAAAGGGTTAGGGTAAGTATTTCCCAGACCCTTTTCAGCCAGGTATAGGCAGCGTTGCATATAAAATTGGTCGTTTTTTTTGTTCAAATCTCGGTGTATATTAATTTGCTAACAACGTTAAATAGAAACGAATAGGGTGTAAATTTAACACAAAATAAAAGTAATGTTAATTCGTCCAATAGAATTAAAAGACAATCAACAACTTGCTTTAGCAATACGAACAGTACTTATCGAAATGGGAGTTCCTAAGATAGGCACTGCCTATGAAGACAAAGAGTTGGATGAGATGTATGAATCCTACAATACTCAACGTTCGCAGTATTTTATCATTGAAAAAGGAGGTGTGATTTTTGGGGGTGCTGGAATTGCACCACTAAAAGAGGGAGCTCCTAATGTATGTGAATTACAAAAAATGTACTTCCTGCCTGATGCCCGAGGAATAGGAAAAGGAAAAGAAATGATATTCAAGTGTCTGACCTTTGCTAAAGAGCAAAAGTTTGATCTTTGTTATATTGAAACCATGCCCAATATGCTAGATGCTCAATCGCTATATAAGAAAGTAGGTTTTGAATACATTGAACATTCCATGGGTAATACCGGACACAGCTCTTGCCCAGTATGGATGACAAAATCTTTGAAATGACCCTAGCGGAAGGAAGAAATATGTTTCACGGCCAATTAAGTAATCATTTTCAAAGTCGCGAAATTGATTTTTATTTCAAATCTATTTTGAGAAAGAAATTTAATCGGGAGCCAACACAAGTGGCTCTTGATCCAAAGGCTGTATTTAAAAAAGAAGAAGTTGAATTTTTAAGTACTGCCATCAGAAAACTCTCCAGCCAACAACCTATTCAATATGTATTAGGACAAGCAGATTTTAGAAATCTAAGCCTATGGGTAAATGAGAAGGTGCTCATCCCGCGACCTGAAACGGAGGAGTTGGTAGATTGGATTTTGGAAGACAGTAAGAATTTAAAATCATCAAGTGAACTTTTAGATATGGGCACAGGTTCCGGATGCATTGCTATAGCACTAGCAAAAGAACAACCTAATTTTAGAGTTGCTGCCCTAGATATTGATGCAGATAGCTTAAAAATAGCCCTTCATAATGCTGTAAAACACCAGGTTCAAATCGAATTCATTCAGCAAAATATATTAACGATGAATTTATTTAAGAAAGCTGTAGACATTATTGTTTCTAACCCTCCTTATGTGCTTTCAAAAGAAAAAAAAGGAATGCAAAAAAATGTTTTGGATTATGAACCTCATCAAGCTTTATTCGTTCCAGATAACGATCCTTTGGTTTTTTATCGAGCGATATTAGAATTTGCTCAGCTAAATTTGAGACCTCAGGGATTTCTTTATTTTGAAATAAACCCTTTGATGATATATCAGCTAAACGATTTAATAAAACGTTTTAAGTTCCATCATTGCGAACGAATGGATATCTTTGGAAAAGTACGGATGCTACGTTTACAAAAAAAATAAAATGGAGGTTCAAAATAAAATAACGGCTTTAAGAGCTGAATTACACGAACATAATCATCGTTATTATATTGAAGACGCTCCTATCATCAGCGACTACGAATTTGATCAAAAGTTAAGGGAGCTTCAAGATCTTGAAGCGCTGCATCCTCAATATGCCGACCCTAATTCTCCAACACAAAGAGTGGGAGGGGGGATCACAAAATCTTTCGATACGGTTGCTCACCGCTATCCTATGTATTCATTATCTAACACTTATTCTAAGGAAGAGTTACAACAATGGGAAGAGCGCTTGAGAAAGACCCTAGGAGATGATGCTAAAATATCCTACAGTTGTGAGTTAAAATTTGACGGAGCTTCCATCAGTTTGACCTACGAAAATGGAAATTTAATTCAAGCCCTTACCCGTGGGGATGGTCTTCAAGGTGATGCCATTACTACCAACATAAAAACCATCAAAACCATTCCTTTAAAACTACAAGGAGATTATCCCCCTTTTTTTGAAATTCGTGGAGAAATCATCTTGCCCTGGGAAGGTTTTTATAAAATGAATGAACTACGGGAGGCGCAAGGTGAACCTTTGTATAGCAATCCAAGAAATACAGCCTCAGGAAGTCTTAAATTGCAGGACAGTAGTCTGGTAGCTGAGAGACCCCTTGCTTGTTTTTTATATGCGCTTGCAGGAGATCAATTACCTATAGATTCTCAATTCGAGGCTTTAGAAAAAGCTCGAGAATGGGGTTTTAAAGTTCCAGATTCTGCACAACTTCTTCATTCCATAGATGCTGTTTTTGATTTTATATCGGAATGGGAATCCAAAAGAAAGGAATTGCCTTACGAAATTGATGGAATCGTTATAAAAGTGAATAATTTGGCTCAGCAACAAGAATTGGGTTTTACAGCAAAGGCACCTCGCTGGGCTATGGCTTATAAATACCCTGCAGAGCAAGTTTTTACTCGCTTAGAGGGGGTGCACTATCAATTGGGAAGAACCGGAGCAGTAACTCCGGTTGCTCAATTACAACCCGTATTGATTTCAGGAACTATTGTAAAGCGTGCCTCTTTACACAATGCTGATCAAATAGAAAAACTAGGTTTGCGCATTGGAGATACTGTTTTCGTAGAAAAGGGAGGAGAAATCATTCCAAAGATTACAGGAATAAAGGAAGATGCACGAGGTTTGGTGGAAGATACAGTAGAATTTATAAAATATTGTCCTGAATGCGGCAGCTTACTGGTTAGAGAAGCAGGTGAGGCGCAACATTATTGTAAAAATGAAAGTGCTTGCCCAACACAACAAATTGGGAAAATTCAACATTTTATCAGTCGAAAAGCTATGGACATTGAAGGTCTTGGTGGAGAGACCGTTAGTTTATTGTTCAATGAAGGATTGCTTTCTAATGTAGCAGATTTATACCGTTTAGAAAAAAGTAAGATCCTTCCTCTGGACCGAATGGCTGAAAAATCAGTCAATAATCTTTTAGAAGGTATTGAAAAATCAAAAGAAAAACCCTTTTCAAAGGTCCTTTTTGGACTTGGGATCCGTTTTGTAGGAGAAACGGTAGCGAAAAGGCTTACCAAAGAATTTGGTTCAATGGAGGCATTGAAAAACGCCAGTTTTGAAGCTTTGATTGCAACAGAAGAAATAGGAGATCGTATCGCTCAAAGCCTGGTAGATTATTTTTTAGAGCCAAAGAACCAAGAAGTTCTTAGTGCATTGAGTGCTTTTGGCTTGCAAATGGAGGAACTTACAAGTCAAGGGAAGAAACACCCTAATTTTGATGGAAAGAAATTTGTTGTTTCTGGTGTGTTTAAAGATTTTAGTCGTGAAGCTATAAAAGAGGAAATTGAGCATTTGGGAGGAACTCTTGTTGGTTCGGTTTCCTCTAGAGTAGATTATATTGTAGCAGGGGAGGGAATGGGTCCAGCAAAAGCGGCTAAAGCAGAAGCTCTTAACATCCCCATTTTAACGGAGCAAGACTTTATAAATCTGAGAGAAAAAAGATTTTGAAATTGTTATATTTATAACAATTTCAAAAAATATCTTACTTAATGAATGTTTTTTATGTGACCCCTTAGAGTTTATCTAAATTTGATAATAATAATGATTGATTTTTTATACAATGCAGTATTGCGTTACAGATTAAAAAAGCGATTTAAAGTTTTAAATAGCCAAAAAAAAGAACAGATTAATTCCTTTAAATCATTGATTGTTATTCTTCCACATGAAAGAAACAATGATGAAGATTTTTGTAACGCATTAGCAAAGGAGTTTGAAATTTCAATAAAAAAAATAACCTTAGTAGTGTTTAGTAAGAAAGAAATTAGACCAGTTGCACAAAATTCGGGTAACCAAATCTTTTGTTCTAGAAGCGATTTTAGTTTATCGGGTCATTTTTCGGATAAGTTGGAATCTATTTTCAGCAAAAAAGTTGATTTGGTTATTAATTACTTTACGATTAAATCAGTTTTTTTAGACTTTTTGAGTATGCGTTTTAGTACCAAGTTACGAGTAGGTTTTTCCGGAGCAAATCCAAATATTAACGATGTCATTTTTAACTTTTCTCCGGATAATAAAAAATTATTTCTTACTGAATCCTCTAACTATTTAAAAGCATTTTTAAAGAAGTAGATGATGAATTTAAAAGGCCTGGGGGTAGCTATGGTTACTCCATTTAAACTCGACGGAACCATTGATTTTGAGGCAATACCAGGAATTGTACAAAACATTATTAATGGAGGTGTAGATTATTTAGTTGTTATGGGAACAACTGCAGAAGTAGTTTGCCTCTCTAAAGAGGAAAAAAAGAAGGTAATACAGGCCATAGTTCAAGCGTGTTCTAACAGAATCCCTTTAGTTATAGGAATTGGTGGAAATAATACTGCCCGTGTAGTTGCTGAAATTGAATCCACAGACTTAAGTCCATTTGGAGCAATACTTTCTGTTTCCCCTTATTACAATAAACCTACTCAAGAGGGGATCTATCATCACTATGCTGAAATTGTAAAAGCCAGCCCGTTACCTATTATTGTCTACAATGTACCTTCTCGAACGGGAAGCATGGTAGAATCAGCAACCTTTATTCGATTGGCTAAGGATTATGATTCAATTATAGGAATCAAGGAAGCTAGTGGGGACATGCTACAAGCCCAACAAATAATAAAAAGCTGTCCAGCAACTATTCAGGTGATTTCAGGTGATGATGCGCTTACCCTTCCAATGCTTTTAGCTGGAGCTGTTGGGACTATTTCTGTTTTAGGAAATGCACTTCCCGTTCCTCTTGTAAAGATGTTTCGCTATGTAGCACAGGGAGAGCTTCAAAAGGCTTATCAATTGCATTATCAACTTTTAGATCTCGTCAATTTGTTATTTGAAGAAGGGAATCCTGTAGGAATCAAAGCCCTTATGGAACTTTTAGGCTTGTGTTCGAAACAAGTTCGGCTACCATTGGTTTGTGCCACCAGCGGTTTAGTTGACCGAATGGAGCAAGCGTTGGAGCAGTCTGTTTATGCCTATTAAATTTTAACAAGCTCTTTGGAATTAAAATTTCCATTCTCATCGATATTTAGTACTTTTGCAGGATGAAATTTAAAATAATTTCGTTTTCGATCTTAGTCTGTTTATTGACAACTTTGGTTTCTTGCAGTGATTATCAAAAGCTTTTAAATAGCGATGATGTTCCTGAGAAATACAAACAAGCCGAAGTTTTTTATAATAATGGGGAATACCGCAAGGCAAATCGCTTATTAGAGCAGATCCTCCCAACCTATCGTGGAAAGCCACAAGCGCAACGTATTATCTTCTTTTTTGCCGATTCGTACTTTCAAATCAGAAGCTATAATCTAGCAGCCTATCAATATGAAAGTTTTGTTAAGTCTTATCCAAAAAGTGAACGCGTACAAGAGGCTACTTTTAAAGCGGCAAAAAGTTATTATCACCAATCTCCCTCATACAGTTTGGATCAAAAGGATACCTACAAGGCCATCGAAAAATTACAGATTTTCATAAACCTTTACCCAAACTCAGAATATAATCCAGAGGCTAATCAGATGATTTCGGAACTTCAGGAAAAATTAGAAAAGAAAGATTTTGAGATTGCTAAACAGTATTTTACCATTCGAGATTACAGAGCAGCAATTAAGGCGAATGACAATTTTATAGCAAATTTTCCTGGCACGAAATTTAGAGAAGAGGCACTTTATACGAAGTTTTTATCGTTATACGAAATTGCTATTAATAGCGTTATTTCAAAGAAAGAAGAACGCCTAAAGGAACTTCAAGAACAATACGATCTGATTTTAAGATATTACCCGGAAACACTTTTTCTAGCTGACTTAGATAATAAAATGAAAAGAGTAAACTCAGAACTAGAAGAATTTAATACTACAACGACTACACTTTCAAAATAGAACAATGACAAAATACAGAGAATCAAAAGCAGCATTAACTTCAAAAACATACAATCGCAATAAGATTGAGGAGTCTACAGAGAATATCTATGAGGCCTTATCGATTATTGCCAAAAGATCGCAGCAAATTAACCTGGATATCAAAAAGGAATTGCATGAGAAATTAGAAGAATTTGCTACTCATAACGACAGTTTAGAAGAAATTTTTGAAAACAAGGAACAAATTGAGGTTTCTCGTTTTTATGAACGTTTACCCAAGCCACACGCAATGGCAGTAGAAGAGTGGTTAAACGATAAAATTTATTCACGACATACAGACGAACCCAAAGCCTAACAGATGAGTTTGTTAAGCGGTAAAAAGATTTTACTCGGAATTTCGGGAGGAATTGCCGCTTACAAGACTCCGTTGTTAGTTCGAGGGCTTATCAAATTAGGCGCAGAGGTTAAAGTCGTTATGACACCTGCTGCGAAAGAATTTGTAACGCCTTTAACACTTGCCACAGTCTCTAAGAACGAGGTTTACTCTACATTTACCGCTACAGATCTAGACAATCCTGTTTGGAATGAC
The DNA here is from genome assembly GCA_023262245.1 of Flavobacteriaceae bacterium. Classification (GTDB taxonomy): domain Bacteria; phylum Bacteroidota; class Bacteroidia; order Flavobacteriales; family Flavobacteriaceae; genus MS024-2A. The sequence continues at coordinate 4,931 of JALRDC010000132.1, read as the reverse complement.
CACGTAGCATTGGGACTTTGGGCGGATGTACTCCTTATCGCCCCAGCAACTTCAAATACCCTTTCCGCTATGGCCCATGGCAGATGTAATAACCTTCTGTTAGCGGTTTATTTATCTGCAAAATGTCCTGTTTTCGTTGCCCCTGCAATGGATTTAGATATGTACTCCCATCCCTCCAATCAAAACAATTTGAAGACACTGACTTCTTTTAAAAACAAGATCTTGCCTGTTGGCGAGGGACCATTGGCAAGTGGTTTGGAAGGTAAAGGAAGAATGTTGGAACCTCAAGAAATAATAACCTCTCTTATAAACTTCTTTACTCCCAAACTTCCTTTAAAGGATAAACAAGTTTTAATCACTGCAGGTCCAACCTATGAGGCAATTGATCCGGTTCGATTTATTGGGAATCACGCATCGGGTAAGATGGGTTTTGCTCTTGCTGAAGTTGCTGCAAATTTGGGCGCTTCAGTTATTTTAATTAGCGGCCCTACTGCTGAAAAAATTAACCATCCCAACGTCAAGCTTATCCGGGTAGTTAGTGCTGATGCAATGTTTGAAAAAGTAAAGGAACATTTTGATTCTGTTGCTATTGCTATTGCCGCCGCCGCAGTAGCAGATTTTAAACCGGATAAAGTAAAAGCACAAAAAATAAAAAAAGAAAAAGCCAATCTTTCACTTTCTCTTAAACCAACTGAAGATATTTTAGCCTATATGGGTTTGCATAAAAAGCACCAATACCTCCTTGGGTTTGCGCTTGAAACCGATAATGAGTTGGAAAATGCAAAAGGAAAACTTCAAAGAAAAAACCTAGATGGGATTGTTTTAAATTCTTTACAAGATAAAGGTGCCGGTTTTTCTGTTTCTACAAATAAAATTACCTTTATTCACGCAGATCACTCTATTAAATCTTTTCCCTTACAATCAAAAATAGAATGTGCTCAATGCATTTACGAACAAATTTTAGCCCTATGAAAACATCCCTTTCGGTAATCTTCTTCTTGTTAGTATTTTCCTCATCCCTACAGGCGCAAGAATTAAACGCTCAAGTAATTGTAAATTCTGATTTAGTCAATCAAACGAATCAGCAAATATTTAAAACCTTGGAACGTTCTATTAGCGAGTTTATTAATACTCAGGTGTGGACCAATCAAGAATTTTTAAATCAAGAGAAAATAAGTTGTTCTTTTGTATTTAACTTATCAGGCTATAGTAATGACCAGTTTGAAGCGACCCTTCAAGTGCAATCCCAACGTCCTGTTTTTGACTCCAACTACGACAGCCCTGTTTTAAATTTTTTAGATAAAGATATTGTCTTTTCCTATCAAGAATTTCAACCCTTGTTTTACAATCAAACCAGTTTTGAATCCAATTTAATTTCATTAATAAGCTTTTACGCTTACATAATTTTAGGTTTGGATGCAGACAGTTTTTCCCCCAACGGAGGGGACCCTTTTTATGATGAAGCGTTCCGTATCGTTAATCTATCCCAAAATACCTCTCGAAGTGGTTGGAAACCATCCGATAGTAATCGTAACCGATTTTGGCTGGTCGATGCATTACGTTCAAATACTTTTAGAGAATACCGACAAGCACTATATACTTATCATCGGGAGGGACTGGACCAGATGACCCAAGACCCTATCACTGGAAAATCTGCATTAATGAAAGCAATAGGTCAGCTTGAACCTATGTTTCAAAGAAGACCTAATGCTTTTTTGCTACAAATCTTTTTTGATGCAAAAGTCGAAGAAATTGTAAATCTCTTTCAGGAAGGCCCCAAAGTTGACTTTAAAAAGACCGAAGAAGTACTCAAGAAAATTGCTCCTTTTTTTGGTGCAAGATGGAAACAAATCAAGGCTTAATTTTTTTTAATATCCCTATCTTAGAGGCTTAAATTACTTAACAGCCTTGTTAACACAACTTAAAATAAAAAACTTCGCACTCATCGAAAATCTAGAGGTTGATTTTTCTAGTGGGATGACTTGTATTACGGGAGAGACAGGTGCCGGAAAGTCTATTTTATTAGGAGGTTTGTCTCTTGTCTTGGGAAAACGAGCAGACTTAAGTAGTCTTTTTGATCCTACTAAAAAATGTGTTGTTGAGGCCACATTTGATGTAAGTGATTATGGACTTCAAGCACTTTTCAAAAACCACGATTTGGATTACGAAGATCAAACTCTTTTGAGAAGGGAACTTTTACCTCAAGGAAAATCCAGGGCATTTATAAACGACACTCCAGTAACCCTTAATGTTTTACAAGCAGTAAGCATTCATCTCATAGATATACATTCTCAACACGACACACAAACGCTCTTGCAAAACGAATATCAGTTTCAAGTACTCGATGCTCTCGCCAATAATGAAACTGTTTTATCACGGTATAAAGAAAGCCTTTCAATTTATAAGAATACTCAAAAAGAAATGGATCATTGGCAATCTCTGCAGAGCCAATCAAAGGATGCCTTCGATTTAAAACAGTTTTTATACGAAGAGTTAGTGGCCTCTAACCTTGAGCCCGGAATGGACACAATATTAGAAGAACAACTTGATGCCTTAACACATGTAGAATACCTACAAACTTCCCTGGCAGAATCCATACAATTATTGGAAGCTGAATCTATGGGTATAGTAGATCAAATGAATCATTTGCAACGTCTTAGTCAGGGGATAGCCCAGAAAGCCAAGCATTACGAACAAATTCATGAGAGGGTAAAAAGTTTGGCAGTAGAAACGGATGATCTTTTGGAGGAGTTTAAACTTCAATTTGATCGTTTGGAAGCAAACCCTCAAAAGCTAGAACAGTTACAAGCTCAAATGGACAATCTAAACAGTTTGTACCAAAAACATAAAGTTCAATCGGTTAAAGAATTGTTAGCAATACAAATAGAATTAGCAGATACGCTGGAAGAAACAATTAATCTTGAGGATAAATTAGCACTATTAAGAAAAAAGGAAAAGGAAACAAAAACTGCTTTAGAAGCTATTAGCAAACAACTTTCTGAGCAAAGGCATCGGTCAAAAACCATCCTAGAAGAAGAGCTACAACTTTTGGTAGGTAAAATGGGAATGCCAGACGCCCATTTTAAAATTGATTTAAACCCTAGTAAAGACTTCCTTTCCAATGGCACCGACATCCTTTCTTTTGAATTTAGTGCTAATCAAGGGAGTGGGTTTAAAAGTTTAAAAAAGGTTGCCTCTGGCGGGGAACTCTCCCGTATCATGTTGGCCATTAAAACAGTTTTATCACGATACAAAAAATTGCCTACACTTATTTTTGATGAGATCGATAGTGGTGTTTCCGGGAAAATATCCGATAGTATTGCTGAGGTGATGGCTACTGTAGCTGAAAAGCTTCAGGTGTTTACTATAACCCATTTACCTCAAGTAGCTGCAAAGGGAAGTCATCATTTTAAAGTTGAGAAAAAGATTGATGACGGAAAAACCCAAACCCATTTATACATTTTAAATGAAGACGCTCGCATTCAAGAAATTGCTAAGATGCTTTCTGGAAATCAAGTTACCGAAACCGCTATTGCTCATGCGAAACAATTGATGAATTAAATGTATCTTTGAAATCGAAAAGAATCACGCATGTCACATAAAATTTTAGAAGGAAAAAAAGGAATTATTTTTGGTGCGCTAGACGATCAATCCATCGCGTGGAAAACAGCCGAATCCGTTCATGATGCTGGTGGAAGTTTTGTGCTAACCAACGCCCCCGTTGCGCTTCGTATGGGGACGATCAATGCCCTTGCTGAACAAACAGGTTCCCAAGTTATAGCCGCTGATGCAACTAATTTGGAGGACTTGAACCAATTGATCGATCAAGCACAAGAGGTCTTGGGAGGTAAATTAGATTTTGTTTTGCATTCTATTGGCATGTCTGTAAATGTGAGAAAAGGAAAGCACTACACCGATTTAAATCACGATTGGATGGCGAAAGGCTGGGATGTTTCTGCAGTATCCTTTCATAAATTAATGCAGTGTTTGTACCAAAAAGACGCGATGAACGAGTGGGGAAGCATCGTTGCACTTTCTTATGTGGCAGCACAAAGAACCTTTCCCAATTACAACGACATGGCAGACAATAAAGCTTATTTAGAATCCATTGCACGAAGTTTTGGATACTTCTTTGGTAAAGACAAAAAAGTTCGAGTCAATACCATTTCTCAATCGCCTACGCTCACTACCGCAGGTAAAGGAGTGGCAGGTTTGGATGGTTTTCTAAATTACGCTGAAAAAATGGCTCCCTTAGGTAATGCAACTGCAAAGGAATGTGCAGACTATACCGTGTCTCTTTTCTCGGACTATACCAAGAAGGTAACACTTCAGAACCTTTACCATGATGGAGGCTTTTCCAATGTAGGAGTAAGTCAAGAGATCATTGATGAATTAACTCCAAAAGCATAGGGCAGACAACAGAAGATATGCCAAATGTCAACAGGAAAAAAAGGAATTGAAACCGTACTAAAAAAACTGCCTACCAAAAGTCGTTTTCAATTCTTTTCCCTATTTGTATTCCTTTCGTTTACTTTTTGGGCGAGTACCAAACTTTCTAAACAGTACCAGCTGGTACAACCTTTTGCTGTGGTTTGGAACGATGTGCCAAAAGGAATCGTGTTGAGCAATACGCCCGCCCAAATCAAAATGACCCTGAAAGCCAGTGGGGTAGAGATACTCTGGTATCGATTGTTTAAAAATAAAGTTACCCTATCCTTACAAGCCCTTGATATTGCCTCCAATGCTAAAGTATTAAGCTTAGAAGACCAATATTTTGACCTTCAAGAACAGCTTTTTGGAGGGACGGAAGTATTGCAAATAACTCCCAGCTTATTTCCTGTGGAGTACAGCAAAAGGGAAGCGAAAAAACTTCCCATTCGCGCAAACATTGACTTGGTGTTTCGACCGGGGTATTTAGGAGCAGAAAAGGC
>JALRDC010000052.1 GCA_023262245.1 Flavobacteriaceae bacterium | reverse complement strand
TCTTTAAATTCAATAGAAAACAGATTACCATATTTTTTTAACCAAAATGCCTGGGATGATTTTTATCCTGAAGATTTAGCAATCTTTGATTATAATAATGATGGGAATTTAGATGTTATTCACTCTGATTCTGATAAGCAAAATTCTATATTAGGGAATAGAATTAGAAGAAACTTTAGATTTTACCTTGGAGATGGTAATGGGAATCTTATTGAAGATATAATAAATAAAGATAAATTTGAAGGATTAATACATTCAAGAAAAAGCATTGTTGGAGATTGGAATAATGATGGTTGGATGGATCTATTCTTCTCTGGAACAGGTCCTGATTCTCAACAACCTAATTACATACCAAATGAACATCCAATAATGTTGATTAATGACACAAAAGGAAGTTTTAATAAAATTACACTAAACAATCAGTTTGGAATTAATGAAGGTTATTTTCATTCAGTTACTTCTTCTGATATAGACAAGGATGGCATTTCGGAGATACTACTAATAGAACCCAAAAGCGATTTAGTAGAACAATCTATAATTATCGAATTTGATGGCAATACTGGTGGTAATTGGGGAAATGGATTAAAAATTACGCCTATCGATATTTCAAATGAAGACGTTAAAAATAAATTTACAAGTGAATCCTTAGATTTAGATGGTAACGGAAATATCGAATTATTATTAGGAGGACAACAAAGTGATAATGGTTCTTTTGTTTATGATTTAACTACTAAAACAAAAAGATATATTCCGCATAAAAAAGATTTATTAATAGATGCCGTTTTTCATGATATAGATAACGATGGTGATTTAGATATTATAGCTAGTACCAATACGATGTATTACGAAGGTATGATTGAGATTTTTAGAAATGATATTGATACATTTACTGATGTTACAGAACAGTATATTGATGAAAATTTTGATTATCAAAATCACAATCAACAATGGATTCAGTGGCTATATTTAGGAGATTTTGATGGAAATAATATTTTAGAATTACATACATCAGATTCAAAAGATTACGAAACAATAAGCACAACAGATATTTGGTGGTTTGAAGGCGGAAAGTTTATAAAAAAGACAAATTAATTTTCTTTTATGTTTCAACTCTATTTCATGGGTATATTATATACCCTCTTAGGCATCTTACATTTTACCAATACAGGTTTTTATAGACCCTTTATGCCCAAGTTCTTACCTGCCCATGATTTGTTGATTTATTTAAGCGGAATCGCTGAAATTCTTTTAGGCATAGGAGTTCTTTTTCCTCAAACCAGAAGTTTTGCCCTCTGGGGAATTATTGCAATGCTGATGGTGTTTTTAATAGTCCATGTGAATATGCTTTTCCCTGCCAATAGTCTTGGAATATCTCCCTGGATTCTTTGGCTTAGAATACTCCTTCAATTCTTATTAATCTATTGGGCTTATACCAATTTAACTAAGCCAGTATTTTAAATATAGCTGCTTTAAAGTTTATGATAACACATAAAAAAGTTAGATTTTTTTAAGACTAAGTGTTTTAATTTGCTGCTACCCATTGCATAAGAACGTCCATACCCTTAACTATTTTTGGAAATAAAAGATTAAAATCCGTTGTATTAATTCTGCTATATTTTTGAAAATGATTTAAGGCACTTTCACCGTCAAAATCAACAAAACAGAGACGTACAGTCAATTCTTCAGCAGGACGACCAAATGAAGTGCCGGGTAACAATGCTACTCCTGTTTCTTGTAATAATTTTTCACAAAATAATATTGAATTTGTTGTTTTTACTAAGCCCGTGAAGTTCGGAAATAGATAAAATCCCCCTTCTGATGGTAAAACTTTTACTCCTCCTTCAATTAATTTATTGTAGCAGAAGGCAGCAATTGTTTGCAAGATGTACCTACTAGCAATTTTATAATCCTCCAAAAAAGAATCTCCTTCAAAGGCGGAACAGGCCGCAAATTGTATCGGAGCACTCACAGCACTAAAAGTTTCTGAAGCAAGAGTTTGAAGGGGTTTGTACAATTCCTTTAAATGGTTAGGGATTATCATTGTACCTAATCTCCATCCTCCGGCTCCTGCCCATTTGCTCAACCCCGTTGAGATTATGGTTCCATCAGGGTAATACTTGGCGATTGAAGAATATTGACCTTTAAAATTGAGCAAACCATAAATTTCATCTGAAATTACAATGAGATTATACTTTTTACATATATCTGAAATAGCTAGTAACTCAGATTCTGAATAAGAAAGTCCTGTAGGATTATTGGGATAATTTAAAAGAAGAACTCCACTGCTAATTTTTTGTTGGTCTAAATAGGAACTGATCTCTTGAGCTTCTAATTTCCATTTATTGACCTGTGTAGGAATCCAATGAATTTCTTTTCCGATAATTTTCGCTTGTGGTTCATAAGAAACCCATGATGGGTTGGGCAGTAGTAGGGGAGCATCAATGGCTAATTGAGCTAAATAAATCAATTCTTTACTACCGGGACCAATAAAAACATTATCAGCAGTATAATAATTAGTTGATAATAATTTATTCGTGTGGTTTGCGATTTTATCTCTTAGTGTATCAAGTCCTTTAACCGGCAGATAATCTTTTTGGTAGGCATTTTTTTTTAAAGCATTTTGAACTAGTCTAGGTATGGGAAAAGGAGATTGTCCAAATCCAAATTTGTAAACAGTTTTACCGTTACTTTCTAATTGAAGTGTTAAGTTATTTATTGAAAGTGTGTCGGAGGGGGCTAATTGAATAAGTCTTGGTAATATTTTCATTTTTGTAGTTTACAGTTTTAAAAATGATGTTTTTCAAGCTTACTTTTTAGATGTTCACTGAACTCAATTTGACAGACTTTAGTTGATTTTTTTCATTTTCAAAAACGGTCCAAACAACAAATAGCTCGTTATTGAAAATCTCTAATTGAGGAACCCCTGTATTTCTTCCTCCATCAATATTAGAAATCGTAATTGGGGCTGAAACTTTTCCCTCTATCGAAACCTTTTTGATTCTCAGAAATGTTCCATTATCATCACCTTCAATATAACTAACCAGCACTTCTTTTTCGTTTAAAAAAACGAGATCTACTCTGCCTGTAGCATCAAGGTCGTTAATTTTAATGGGACTGCCGAAAGAATCTCCGTTGGATTTTGAAAAAGAAAGATTTACAATTGGTTTTTGGTTAGAGACCGTAAACCAACTAACAGCTAAATTATTTGAATTAGATGCTACTTTAGGCCCGTTTACCGGACATCCATTGATTACCCACCCATCATTGTGAACAGGAGTTGGAGTTTCCCAAATACCATTTATTCTTCGGGAAATATAGATATCTCGAACCTCTTTCTCACTTCTGTCTCGATACACAACTACAGGACCATCCTCAGTAAGACCTATTGATGTCTGACAACAATCACAAGTTGCGGAATCAAGTTCTTTTTCATTGATTACATCTCCACTACTAGTAACTTCAGCAAAGCGGATGGTCATCGGCTTATTATGTCCGTCAAGTCCCTTCTCAACCGTATTTCTACCATCCAGCCAAGAAACAAAAAATCCTTTGTCATGATTAGAAATGATGCTAACAAAACCATGCTCTGCTTTAACACCATCCGTATGTAAAACAAAGTCTTCTTTTATTTTCTCTCCATTTAATTTTTGCAGACTTAATACAACATCATAAGTATATAAACCAGTATCAGATTTCTTAAGGTAGCTTGTTAGAAGTAAATCTCCATTTATTGCATGAGTTGGAAAATCAGCCCAATTTATAAACCAGTCAGAGCCCGTTGCTACTGTTAGTGGGGTACTCCATTTTCCGTCTTTGAATGGACTAAAATTTAAGGATGCTTTTTTTTCTTCGTCAGCGGAAATCCATGACAATGACAAAGAACCATTTCTGGATACTAGACTAGGCTGTGCATTATTATTTTCATATGAAAAAGGAATTTCTTCTATTACAATTTTATTTTTGGCACAGGAAAAAAAGGTTAAAAACAATAAAACAACCGCACTCTTTTTCATATTATATTTTTTTTAATTTATTTATTATTTGTTCTGAATCCCAGGCAATTGTTCCAACAATGGTTTCAATTTTTTTTCCATTTTCATCAAAAATATAGGATGTAGGTAAAGAATAAATTCCAAGTGTTTCAATCGATTTAACAGATTTCAAAAAGTTAAAGTCAAAGTTCTTTTTAATTTTAAACTCAGAAATTTTAGAAATTGTTTCATCAGAAACTAACAAAAAAGTATAGTTGTGGCTTTCTAATATTTCTTCAGCTCTTTTTAGTCTAGGCATTTCTTTAATACAAGGTCCGCACCATGTGGCCCAGTAATTAAGTACAATCCTTTTTCCTTTATAAACAGTTAAATCCACTGTGTTGTTGCTTAAATCCATAAATAAAGTTTTTTGCTGCAACGATTCTAAATCAGAAACGTTTTTTCTTTCCTTAGAATCCGTATGACAACTCCATTGAATTAATAAACAAATGGAAAAAAGGATTGTCTTTTTCAATTTTTAGCTTTTGAACTATTAAATGTAATTAAAACTTACTTAATTATCATTAAACACCATTCGGCGGTAGATCTCCATTTCATCAAAGTCCTAAATTTTTCATCTTCTTTAAGAAGTTAAGCTAACCTTTTTAAAAGTGTGCCCCATAGCTTGCTGTAGTTTGCCCAACCGTACTTTTCTTTAAAAACCGTTATCGCGCCTAAGTAGTGAAATGAATGAAGTGCTCGGTCTTTTTTAAGGATATTTTACAAGATTTGAATTCTTATGACTCCTTTATTTTTCATTAGAGAAGGTTTGGAAAAGCAATCCGAAACCAACTGTTAATAGGGCTCCAATTAAATTGAGCCATAAGAAGCTGACTGCATCTTGAAAAAAGATGAGAAGAATTAAGAATTCAGAAAGAATTGCAGCCCAAAAAATAGCCTTTCCTTTGATGTGTTTAATAAATATCGCAACTAAAAAAATACCAAGGATGGTTCCGTAAAAAACAGAACCGATGATATTGACTAGTTGAATCAGGTTTTCAAACAAATTTCCTACACTAGCAAAGAGTATTGCTACTAATCCCCAAGCGAAAGTAAAGCCTTTGGAAGCCTTAACGAAGTGAGCAGCTGACTTTTCTCCTACGTTCCTTTGGTAAAGATCCACTGTGGTTGTAGCGGCTAGAGCGTTGAGTTCAGAAGCGGTGGAACTCATTGCTGCAGAAAAAATAACAGCGATCAATAAACCGATGATTCCCGAGGGGAGGTAGGCTAAAATAAAGGAAATAAAAACATAATCCTTATCATTGGTTTCTTGTTCTGGAGCCACTTGGTTTATCAAAACACGCGCTTGCTCTCGCTGATCCAGTTCTTGTTGGCTTAAGTTTAAAATCTCTTGCTTGGAAGCGGATGCTAACAAGGCCTTTTTTAGTTCATTTTGGGTATTTAGATTTTCACTTTCCAAGCGTGAAAATGCCAGGGCTTGATCAGAATTTTTTACCACAGCCACAGCTTTAGGATTAAAATGAATTGGAGCCGCTTCAAATTGGTAAAAAACAAACACCATAATGCCTACTAAAAGAATAAAAAACTGCATGGGGACTTTTAAAATGCCATTCATAAGGAGTCCCATTTGACTTTCTTTTAACGATTTTCCAGAGAGATAACGTTGAACCTGGGACTGGTCGGTTCCAAAATAAGAAAGCGCTAAAAATAATCCTCCAGTTAAGCCACTCCAAAAGGTATAACGGCTGTTTAAGTCTATGCTGAAATCTAGAACATTTAGCTTTCCCGCATTGCCTGCTATATGAAGCGCTTTTGAAAAGGAAAGTCCTTCGGGAAAACGTTGGAGAATAAAACCAAAGGCGATAAACATACCGAGAAAAATGACAAACATTTGTTGTTTTTGTGTCACATTTACCGCTTTAGTTCCCCCTATTAGTGTATAGGTAATTACTAAAGCACCTACTACAAATACCATGACTTTTAAATCCCAACCCAAAACTACACTTAAGATAATTGCAGGGGCATATATAGTAATTCCCGCAGCAAGCCCTCTTTGAACAAGGAATAAAATTGCTGTTAGTGTTCGTACTTTTATGTTAAAACGCTCTTCCAAAAACTCATAGGCGGTATATACATTTAATCGATGATATACTGGAAGGAAAAACAGGCAAATGACAAGCATGGCAAAGGGCAGACCAAAATAAAACTGAACAAATCCCATTCCATCATGAAAGGCTTGTCCTGGCGTAGATAGAAAAGTAATGGCACTAGCTTGTGTTGCCATTACCGATAATCCAACTGTCCACCAACGGGCTTCATTGCCCCCTTTTAAATATTCTTGTATGTTTTTATGACTGTTGTTTTTCCGAATACCATACAGTACAATAAACGTCAAGGTGCTTATTAGGACAATCCAATCGAGTAGTTCCATTATTGAAAAATTATCATGAAGAGATAAAACCCTAACCAGTAAAATAAGTTTAATCCAATCAGTAAAAAATATGCCTTAGTTTTCATTTTCCGTAGGAGATAAGGTTTGCAAACAAACGATAGGCTCCAGGAACTCCTGCAGGGAGTTCACGAAAGAAACTCAAGCCAGTAAAAATAAACTTGCCTTTTCCGTAATCCGTTACAAGGAGGCTTCCCAATTTGGCAGTTTCACCCTTATCATTCATAGAAAATAACGCTTCGTAACGAGTATCCCAACGGTTGGCAAAATAAAGTCCCCGTTCTTGAACCCAGCCATCAAAATCAGAAGGTTGAATGTGGTTTGGGTGATGTAATAAGGGGTGGTCTTTCTTTAAAATACGAACCTGAGCATTTTCATCTGAGACACGATCTCTAGAAAGAGAAAGCGGGTAGGGCGCGAGTATAGTGCTGTCTAATCCGCGACTGGTATTGTATTGGACAATAAGGGTTCCTCCTTGATCAACATAATCCCAAAGAATTTGATTTTTATAAGCTAGCGCTTTGTGAACATTAAAGGCTCGTATTCCAACAATTACAGTAGGGAAAGGGAGTAAGTCTTCCAAACGAAACATTTCTGCATCAAATGTTGTGGCTTTGATTCCTACGTTTGCTAGACTTTCCACAACCTTATCTCCCGCACCATTGATATAGGCTATTTTTGTGACGGACGTTTTTAGGTCGATTTTAGATACAATAGACTTATTCGGACTCAGTAAGAATTGTTTTTCTATGTGGGGATAGTCTATTTCTTTTAAATACATCTGATAACTTGTATCCCCCTCAGTGACAATGGAACTAAAGCTCGCCTTAGAACTCCCTTCAGGGGGAAGAACCTCAAAGACAAATTCTTCAGAAGCTCCAGCTTTTTCTATATGTACTTGCTGTACTTCAGGCTTTACTTTCCATGATTTGGGTGTATTTAATTGCACTTTCCCTTTAAAATTACTGCCATGAGCTCTTACTTTCACTCTAAGTTGTTTGGGTTCTTGGTTTTGAAATAAAATCACTTTTTCAACAAGCTCTGTTGTGGCTCTAGGCAGCAGTTGAAAATTTTGGACGACTTCTCCTGCAACGCGGTCTGTATAACGGTATTTTAAAGAGGTTTGAAAAGGGATTTTAATGCCATTAATTGATATATGAAAGCGGACTTCAAAAGGGTTGGGTGTTTCAGCTAATCCCTTTAGAGTTTCGTTTTCAACTTTATAATTCCCAAGATCTCCCTCTTTTAAAAGCCAATAGGGTGTGGTTATTTCATCTTTTAAAAGGAGGTTCATTTTTTGTTCCCAAAGTTGATTTTCATTTAACGGTTCATTCACCTCTAAATTTACAACACCTTCTATTTTTTCAAGAAGCAAGGGAATAGAGCTGGGATTAAAAAATTTGAGTTGAACAGCTAAGCTTGATTGTGCAACCCCCACTTCGCTATTGGTGTTGAATTGTATGCGAAGCCCTAAACAACTTTTAATAAGATTTATTACTTCTTTTTGTTTTATAGTTTTCCAGTGAAGGTCATCTAGTGTTCCAATTTCTTTGTAAAGTTTTGTCAGTGCAATGACACTTTTGTAAGGATGTTCTAAGTTAAAGTCGCTGATGATTTGATCTACGATCATTTTAATTTTTTTTCCACCTTTTACACGATTCCAGCTTGTATCAATTCCCTGGAAGGGATCGGACTGAGTGGGTTTACTCCCATTAATCCATTCAAGGTACTCTGTTTGAGTTCCTAGATTCGGGGCACTTCCAAAGCCTTGGGATTTATGTTGGCTTCTGCTTTTTGCTGCTACTTCTTCGTTTGTTCTCCCTAAAAGCATGTCCGTGGGATTACTTTCTATGGGAATCATATTGCTTTTATCCGCATTTTTAAACTGTTCTCTTCCACCATATGCCCACCATGAGGTGTTGTAAAATTGTCTTTCGGCTTGCCAAAGCTTCACTCGATCTAATTGTTCTGGAAAGGCGTTTGGGTTATTAGACAAATGAAATGCTTGTTCACTTAGCATTGCAGAGCTGGTATGATGTCCGTGGGTTGTTCCTGGTGTTTTGTGATTAAACCTGTGGATGATGAGGTCTGGCCTAAATTTGCGAATGCGAAAAACGACTTGTCCTAAAATGTCATTTTTGTTCCAGAGGCGAAGTGTTTCATCAGGATGTTTTGAAAAACCAAAGTCATTAGCGGTAGTAAAATACTGTTGTCCACCGTCAATCTTTCTTGCTTCTAAGAGTTCTTGAGTTCTAATCAAACCCAAACTCTCTCGCAGGTCAGTTCCAATGAGGTTTTGCCCTCCGTCTCCTCTTGTCATTGATAGATAGGCAGTACGTGCATTATAATGATTCGAGAAGAGCGAAATCAGTCGTGTGTTTTCATCATCCGGATGTGCAGCAACATACAGCACAGAAGCTAAGGTGTTGAGCTTTTTAATTTCTTTGTAAATGCTCGCTCCATCTTGACCAAAGAGGTTTTGAACAAAAAAGAGGAATGTAAAAACATAAACCTTTCTCATATCGTATTAATTTAATCCTAAAGAATCCCTAAAACGTTCGTCACCGAGTCTATTTAATTTCCAATAGGAAAGTTTTACCGTTTTATTGATTTTGGCTCGGGTGACCTGTTCAGGGTTTTTTAGATCTTGTTCTTCCCAGCCTAAAATTTTGTAGGGAGAAGTGTTTTCATAGGAAATGGATACTTTTCTGTTTAACTCAGGATAGGTTATTTGATACACATTATTAGCTTGATTTTGTTCTAGTGACGTTGTAGCTGAGTACAATTTTATGGGTTGATGCTTAAGTCGTAAAAATTCAAAAGAAGGGAGTAATTCAAAAGTTCCAAGGGGGAGAAGTTCGGGTTGCGTTCGGATCCAAACCCAGAGTTCTTCTTCTGAAAGAGCCTCTTTTAGATGAAGCTCTTGGTCGGCTTCATCTTCAAAATACGAATGACTTATTATATCCAATCCCTTTCTTCTGTTGAGCTGAAGATAAGCTTGACCACACCATTCCTGAATAGAAGTGGTTGTTTTTACGAAAGGTCTGCTTTGTCCTAAACGTGAAAAAACACTGGTCATGATAGTGTAAGGATAGATACCTGTTAGGAAGTTTTTTGTACGATTTAATTTTAAAACCATTTGAGAAGCTTCTGATTTTACATTTGCTTTTACTTGTGCGTCCTTTAGAAAGTCCTCGGTAACATAGATTAAAACTGCACTTCCTTCTCTTGGAGCTCCATAGCGATATTGATTAAGGGTATAGCTACTAATTTCTGCCGTTCCGTCAAACCAATAATTTTTAAAATCTTGTGAAAGCGGAATTGCTTTTGAGGATGCAGGCAAATCGGAAGTATTGCTACATCCTAAAGTGAAGACAAAAAGAATATGGGTAATTTTTTTCACAGCGACATTATTAAGTGATAAAACCATCTCAAAAGCATTGATATACTGTTGGTATATTTGTTTTGTCCTTCAAGATATTGGGATTTTAGAAAAACGACTAATTTTTAACTGTAATTTCTTTGATTTTTTTCAAGACTTGGGGCACCGGGAGTCCAATAATATTAGAATAACTTCCTTCGATAAAGGTTACATTGCGGATGCCAAAGTCATCTTGAATGCCATAGGCACCTGCTTTGTCCATTGGAGAACCAGATCGTATATAGGCTTCGATTTCATCATCGGGGAGTGGAGCAAAGGAAACTTTAGAAACTTCGTAGAGACTTTCCCATTTTTCTTTTTGTAAAAAACCAACTGCGGTGATAACATCATGAGTAGAAGCTGAAAGGGAATGCAGCATTTTTTTAGCTTCTTCCGGATTTTGAGGTTTTCCTAAAGCTTTTTTATCATGCCACACCACAGTGTCTGCGGTGATGATCAATTGATTCTCAGAAATGTCGTTTAAAAAGGGTACTGCTTTTTGACGAACAATGTGCTGGGCAATTTGAATGCCATTAAGCTCGGGAGGGTAATCTTCTTTTACAGGAATTACTTTGACTTGAAATGAAATTTCCATAGCCCTAAAAAATTCCTGTCTCCTAGGGGAGCCTGAGGCTAAAATAATTTCAAATTGTGAGGCGTCCATATTTTTAATCCTTAGCTGAACCCAATCCCATATTCCACTTTCCTTGTACTCTAAGGACTTGCTCAATGATTTCTCTTACGCATCCCTGACCTCCTTTTTTATGAGAGACATAATCCACCAAGGCTTTAACATCAGAAACTGCATCGGCTGGGCAACAGCTCAGTCCTACTTTTTCCATTACAGGAATGTCCGGAATGTCATCGCCAACATAAAGGATTTCTTGTGGATTAATAGCATAATTGTCCAATAAATCTTGATAAGCATCCATTTTATGATGGGCACCTAGATAGATGTCGTAAATCCCCAAGGCTTTAAAACGCTCGCGAATGCCTTCGTTGGTTCCCCCCGAAATGATTACAACTTTGTATCCTTGCATGAGCGCACATTTTATGGCGTAGCCATCTTTAGTGTCTACAGCCCGGTACATTTCACCTTGGGTGGTTACGAGAACTTTTCCATCGGTTAATACCCCATCTACGTCAAAAATAAAGGTCTTGATTTGAGGTAATATAGCTTTGTAATTAGTATTGGTCATGATTGTTGTTGTATCGCTGAAGTTACTACTTGATAAATTTCTTTGAGTTTTGGGTTCTTTATGGATTTGAGGTGTTTTGTGATCGTTTCTTGATCGTTCCTAACGGCAGGCCCTGTTTGGGCAGCTTTTGGACTGAGTGCTTCTAACTTATTTACAGTTTCTTGAATTAAAGGTTTTAATAGATCAAAAGATAAGTCATTTTGTTCACAGAGAGCTGCTGCTTCGGTAAAGAGATGATTTGTAAAATTATTCACTATCACTGCTGCTAGGTGAAGTTGTGCTCTCTGTTTGGAGTCTATTGTTATATGATGAGCACCAAAATAGTTGGCGAGTTGCTGTAACAAAGTCAAATCTTTGACTTGTTTTGCTTCCAATACGAAAGTCACAGTGGAAAAATCAATGATCCTCCCTTCACTAAAGCTTTGCAGGGGATAAAAAACTCCTCCTCGTTTTTGTTTGAGTACATCTAAGGAAACTCCTCCTGAGCAATGAGCTACAAAAGCTTCGATAGGGAGTGCTTCAGCAATTGAATCAATCGCTTTATCTGGAACAGCTATAAGATAAAGATCGGAGTGCATAAGCTCTTTCATTTGGTCAACAACCGGAACGCCTTCAGAAGTTAGATTTGTTTTTGAGGAACGGACCATCCATTGAACCAATTCGATTTCCTCTATATCTACCAATTTTCTGTAGAATTGCTTACCTAGTTTTCCGCCTCCAATTAGTGTAATTTTCATTGCCTTCCAAAAATACAAAACCTCAATGAGTTGAAAATTGATAAATTGAAAGGGATTTTAATTCAAAAATCATTTTAAACAAGATTGAAAATCAAAATTCATAATTGTTAATGTCATTTTATCAATAGGTCAAATAAAAAGGATTGATTATTTTTACAACAACCCGTTTAAACTATAAGTTTAAACTCCAAATCTATATCATGTCCTTGTACTACAATTTTCAACAATTCTACGTAAAAAATTACTATCAACTCATCCCTGCTTTTATTATTATAGTTGCCTGTTTGGGGTCTTTGGTGACCTATTATCTGACTTTGAAGGGGATGTCACTTCTAAATTTCTTTCAACTTTTCTTATGCGTTGTTGGAGCAATGACCTATTTGGCTACCGTATTAGCGCAAATGCCAAGAAAAATTTCATTTTTATTTTTTGTTATTGGCCTTCTATTAGAAGTATCCCTACTTTCATTAAATTTATTTTTTTAAAACTTGAATGACCAAAGAATTTCTTTGACATAACGTATATTTGTAGTCTGAAAAGATGATGTAATTGATGAAAGACCAACTAAGTAAAGTCTTGTTTTCTACACGACTTACAGCCGTACTTTTTATTCTTTATCCTACGGCTATGGCCTTTGGAACTTTTATTGAAAGTTGGTATAGCACCGATACCGCTAAAATTTGGATCTATAACGCCTGGTGGTTTGAACTCTTGATGGTTTTTATGGCGATCAATTTTATTGGAAACATCTTTAAATACCGTTTACTTCGAAGAGAAAAATGGGCAGTTCTTATGCTGCATTTGTCTTTTTTACTCATTCTTCTAGGAGCTTTTATTACTAGATACATAGGCTATGAAGGCGTCATGCCTATTCGAGAGGGAATGACCGAAAATAAAATGCTTACCGACAAGACCTATTTGACGGTTTATGTAGATGGAGAAATTGATGGACAGCCTAGACGAAAAAAACTTGAGGACGACCTCTTGCTTTCAGAGCATGTTAAAAATGACTTTAGTTGGAAGAATGACTTCAACGGACAAGAGTTTAAGATTAACTATGTTGATTTTTTAGAAAATGCTACAGAGGGTTTGGTTTTAGATGATAAGGGTTCACGCTATCTTAAAATTGTAGAAGCTGGAGATGGCAATCGTCACGATCACTATCTTAAAGAAGGGGACATAGCCAATATTCACAACATTTTATTTACACTGAACAGACCTCAAGAAGGTGCCATTAACATCACTCTTAAAGACGGACTTTACACTATTAGATCTCCTTTTTCAGGTCAGTTTATGCGAATGGCAGATCAATATCAAGGAGAATTAGAAGCGGATATAGAAAGCCCTTTACAATTACGTTCACTTTACACGCTTCCTGATTTTCAATTTGTGATTCCTGAACCTGCCTTAAGAGGAACGTTTGATATTGTAAAAGCCGATACCCAGGGCGAGTCTATCCAAAATGCTTTGCGATAGGAAGTAATTTCTCAAGGGGAAACAGAGGTAGTTACCCTTCTAGGAGGTAAAGGCATTACTAATGATCCCAAAAAAATAAGTCTAGCAGGAT
>JALRDC010000016.1 GCA_023262245.1 Flavobacteriaceae bacterium | reverse complement strand
CGTGCCTGCCCGTAGAAATACGGCACTGATTGCAAAAGTGAGTCTTGATCCACCAATAGATCCTGAAAAAATTGTAAATCTGCCCACCTCGTAAAAAGCCCGTCTTTTTTTTACCGATAGGGCTCGTAACATTTTACTTCTTTTATTTCGGCTTGCAGTTGAAACAACTTCATTCATTAAAGCAGCCTCTGTATCAGGTCTTTCAGAATAAGTAAATACATGTAGGTAAGAAAGCTCTTGATCTTTAAGAAATTGATACGTTTCCAAGAAATCTTCTTCTGTTTCTCCTGGATAGCCCACAATAACGTCTGCACCAATACAAGCATTTGGAAGTAAGCGTTTGATTTGAGTAACACGATTGACGTACAAAGAGGTCAAATAACGTCGTTTCATACTCTTAAGGATTTTGTCACTACCGCTTTGTAATGGAATATGAAAATGAGGCACAAAACGTGCACTTTTAGCAACAAAATTAATGATCGCATCGTCAATTAAATTGGGTTCTATAGAAGAAATACGAATACGATTGATAGGCTTTAAGGCGTCCAAAGCCGTGATTAGTTCTAGAAAGGTATGTTCATGTTTTTTATTGCCAAACTCTCCTTTCCCATAATCTCCAATATTGACTCCAGTAAGCACAATTTCTTTCAAACCAGCGGCAGCAATTTTGCGGGCATTTTCTAAAACATTTTCTAAGGTGTCGCTTCTAGAAATACCACGCGCCCTAGGGATTGTGCAATAGGTGCACTTATAATCACATCCATCCTGTACTTTTAAAAATGCACGGGTTCTGTCACTCATTGAATAGCTGCTTTCGTAAAAGTTAGCCTCTTCTATTTCACATGCATGAACTTCACCTCTTTCCTTTTTGGTAACATCTTGTATGTAGTCAACCAGCTTAAATTTTTCTGTTGCTCCAAGGACCAGATCTACTCCTTCTAAGTCAGCAATGGCTTCCGGTTGCAATTGCGCATAGCACCCAATGGCTGCAACAAATCCTTTGGGATTGTGTTTCAATGCTTTTTTTACGAGCCCTTTTAATCTTTTGTCGGCATTTTCGGTGACGGAACAAGTATTGATGACATAAACCTCAGCCGGACTGTCAAAAGGAACCTTTTTATAACTCAAACTGTCAAAACCTCTAGCAATCGTGGCTGTTTCGGAAAAATTCAGCTTACAGCCCAAAGTGTGAAACGCCACCCTAGGTAGGTCCGTCGTTTTTTGTTTTGATGCCTGTAAAATGTTTTCCATAACCGTTTTAAAGCTGTATTTTCGATGCAAATATATCAACAAAATATTCATGGTTAAGTGGCTTTCTAATGTTTCTTATTTGGTTTGGATTCTTAGCTTGATTTTGATTCAGAGTAATTGTAACACCACCGCTAAAATTGATGATCAAAGGGTGTTTCGATATAATGAATACAGAAATGTAACTTCATTAGATCCTGCTTTTTCAAGAAATCCACAAAATATTTGGCCAATTAATCAATTGTTTAATGGTTTGGTGCAATTAGATCAAGACTTAGGGATACAACCTGAGATTGCAAAATCTTGGTCTATAAGCCAAGATGGCCTTACCTATACCTTTGAATTAAGAGAGGATGTTTACTATCATGACTCCCCTATTTTTGGCGAAAAAAAGACTCGAAAAGTAGTGGCATCAGATTTTGTATACAGCTTTGATCGTTTAAAAGACCCTGAGTTGGCCTCACCAGGGAGTTGGGTACTTCAACAGGTAGCCGATTATCGAGCTCCTTCAGATCAAACCTTTATCATTCGATTAAAAAATCCCTTTCCTGCATTTTTAGGTTTGCTTACTATGCGCTATTGCGCTGTTGTACCTAAAGAAATAACTGGACATTACAAAGCTAACTTCCGCTCTAACCCTATAGGAACCGGTCCTTTTTACTTTAAACGTTGGGATGAAAATGTGAAATTGGTTTTACGTAAAAATCCTAACTATTTTGAACGAGATTCAGAAGGACAACAACTCCCCTATCTCGATGCAATTGCCATTCAATTCATTCCTGACATCCAAAGTGAATTTATGTTATTTCTTCAAGGGAAATTAGACTTCATGAACTCTCTAGACTCCTCTTATAAAGATGAATTATTAACTCCAAAAGGAGCATTACAGCCCAAGTATATGAATCGAATTGAAATGCTTAAAGGGCCTTATCTAAATACTGAATACATAGGAATGTATTTAGATAGTGAAAATCCAGCAATACAATCTAAAAAAATTCGTGAAGCTTTGAATATCGGTTTTGACAGAAAGTTAATGATTGCCTATTTAAGGAACAACATAGGATACCCTTCAAAAAGAGGTTTCATCCCTAAAGGACTTCCTGGATCTAATGATAAGGCTTTTGAATACAACCCAACAAAAGCTGCACAACTGGTAAACGAATTTGTAAAAGAAAGGGGTAATACACCCCAACTAAAAATTGCTACCGATGCTAATTATCTTGATTTATGCGAATACTTACAACGCGAACTTCAAAAAATTGGAATAAAAATAGAAATTGATATCATGCCAACAGCCAGCTTGCGGCAAGCAAAATCCAGTGGGAAATTAGAACTTTTCCGTGCTAGCTGGATAGCGGATTATCCAGATGCAGAAAATTACCTCTCCCTATTCAACAGCTTTAACTTTTCACCAAACGGACCAAATTATACTCACTATCAAAATCCTGCATTTGACCGTTTGTATCAAGAGGCACTGAGCACGGTTTCGGATTCCCTCAGGTTCGAAAAATACAAAGAAATGGATACGATGATGCTTTCGGATTATCCTATAATACCTCTGTACTATGACCAGGTTATACGTTTTGTACAAAAAAACGTAAAAGGGATGGAAATTAATCCAATTAACTTATTGGTTTTAAAAAACGTCAAAAAAGTTGAATAAAAAAAGTCGTTCTTACAAACGACTTTAAATGCTTTAAAATTTTTCTCTACTTTTTGAACTTGGAATATTTGTTCTTGAATTTATCAATTCGTCCAGCAGTATCCACCAATTTTGATTTACCTGTGTAAAAAGGGTGAGAGGTTCTGGAGATTTCAAGTTTTACCAAGGGGTATTCCACACCGTCAACCTCAATAGTTTCTTTAGCGTTTACCGTAGATTTTGTGATAAATACATCTTCGTTTGACATGTCTTTAAATGCAACGAGTCGGTAATTATCTGGATGAATTTCTGCTTTCATAACTTCTAAATCGAGCGCAAATTTAATTTTTATTTTTAAATAAGCCAATGCCAAATATATTTTTTTTAATTTGGATAGAATTTAAATATTGACTCTAATGGATACTAAACCCAACTCTCAAAAAAATATTATGATTACCTATGGACTTCTCCTAGGTGGTATTTCTATTGTTTTTAATCTGATGCTCTTCTATCTAAAAATGCATTACGAACAATCACCAGCCATTGGTATTGTAAGTATTGTTATCATGATTGGGGTGCTACTTTTCGCTTTTATTCAATACAAGAAATCTAACGAAGGGTATATCTCACTTTCTGAAGCTATTAAAATAGGTCTAGGAGTCTCTTTGATATCCGCAATCTTAGGAATTCTTTACTCATTTCTTTTAACCGAAGTTTTGGATCCGGGTATGATGGAAAAAGTATTGGATCTTCAAATGGAAAAAATACGTATTAGCAACCCGGAAATGAGTCAAGAAGCATTGGATGGTACTCGCTCGATGAGTGAGAAGTTTTCCACGCCTTTGATGCGTTCTGCTTTTCGATTAATCTTTGCATTGTTTATTGGGTTTATCATTTCCTTGATTGGAGGACTAATCGTAAAGAAAAAAAGACCCGAATAAGGCAAATTTTGTAGCTTTGCAGGTATGCAAAAACCCATTGATGTCTCCGTGGTCATTCCTCTTTTTAACGAAGAAGAATCTCTTATACCGCTGACCAAATGGATCTTTAAAGCTTTAGAAGACCAACATTTTTCTTTCGAAATCCTCTTTATTGATGATGGAAGCACCGATCAATCTTGGGAAACTTTAAGTAGCTTAACACAACAACACTCAAACATCCAAGGAATTCGCTTTTCAAAGAACTTTGGAAAGTCTCAAGCATTGCATGCTGGATTTGAGGCATCTCAAGGAAAGTTTGTTGTCACCTTAGATGCAGACCTTCAAGATTCTCCAGAAGAAATCCCCCAATTAATCAATAGCCTAAAAGAGGGAGGGTATGATTTAATTTCCGGATGGAAAAAAAAGCGCTTTGATTCAGTTCTCTTCAAAAATTTACCTTCTAAATTGTTTAATTGGGCTGCTCGGAGGGTTTCAGGGATTTATTTGCATGATTTTAATTGTGGAATTAAAGCTTACAGAAGCGAAGTTGTAAAAACAATTGACGTGCATGGAGAAATGCACCGCTATATTCCCGTATTGGCAGCACAAAAAGGCTTTGATAAAATTGGAGAACAAATCGTACAACATCAGGCACGAAAATTTGGCCAAACCAAATTTGGAGCTGATCGCTTTTTTAAAGGTTTTCTTGATTTATTAACGCTTTGGTTTGTCAACAAATTTGGCAAAAGACCCATGCATTTCTTTGGATTATGGGGTAGTTTTATGCTGATTATTGGTTTTGCTTTTACTGTATATTTAGGTATTGACAAATTGTATTTTGACACGCAAGCTCGACTCATTACCAACCGTCCCGAATTTTATATAGCCCTAACTCTCATGCTTTTAGGGAGTCAATTTTTTATTGCAGGCTTTTTGGGTGAAATTATATTGAGAAGTAAAGCTTCCTCTAAAAGATACCTCATAAAAGAACAAATGCCTCAAAAATGAATAGTAAAGAACGAGTATTGGAATGGCTCGCCCCACCTTTCGATCTAGAAACTCAAAATTTAGTCAAAGAATTACAAAAAGAACCTGAAAAACTAGAGGATGCTTTTTATACCGAACTCAAATTTGGTACAGGAGGAATGCGGGGAGTGCTGGGTGTAGGAACTAATCGAATCAATAAATATACTTTAGGAAAGAATACACAAGGTCTTAGCCACTTTCTTAAAAAAAGATACCCCACTGAAAAGATAAAAGCTGTAATTGCCTACGATTGTAGAAACCAGAGTAAAAGTTTAGCAAAGACAGTAGCCGATATTTTTACTGCGAACGGAGTCTATTGTTATTTGTTTCATGACTTAAGACCCACACCAGAGCTCTCTTTTGCAGTTCGTCACCTGCAAGCGCATTGTGGAATTGTCCTTACCGCTTCTCATAACCCTCCAGAATACAATGGCTATAAAGTTTATGGTCAAGATGGAGGGCAACTTGTCCCTCCGGATGATGAAGCCTTGATTAAAGAAATAAATCAAACTCCTTTTTCAGAAATTCAATTTAAGGGAAATAGCAAACTTTTGGAATATATCGGTCAGGATATAGACAATGCTTATCACAAAGCCCTATTGCTTGAAGCTAAAATACACGATCTTAACAAGGATGAACTGAAAATCGTTTTTACCCCTATTCACGGCACTTCGATTACTGCGCTTCCTCAAGTTTTAGAGAAAGCAGGATATCAGCACATTTACGTCGTACCAGAACAAAAAGAACCTAATGGAAACTTTCCTACCGTAAGTTCTCCAAATCCAGAAGATACGGAGGCATTAAATATGGCTGTGGACTTAGCAAAAAAGCGCAACGCTCATATCGTATTAGGTACCGATCCCGACGCCGATCGTTTGGGAATCGTTGTTCGAGACAAGGAAAATGAATGGTTTTACCTCAACGGAAATCAAATCATGATTGTACTTACCGAATACCTCCTATCCATAAAAAAGTCTAAAGGCAAATTAAGTACACAAGATTTTATTGCAAGTACCATCGTTTCAAGCCCTATGATGAAAGAAATTGCTGCTGCTTATAATGTTTCCTTTAAAAGCTGTTTAACAGGTTTTAAATGGGTTGCAAAACTGATTGAAGATCATCCCACATTAAATTTCATTGGTGGAGGAGAGGAAAGCTTTGGATATCTTGTTGGCAGTAAAGTACGGGATAAAGATGCCATTTCGGCAAGCTTATTAGTTTGCGAACTTGCAGCGGATTTATTGGAAAAAGACAAAAGTATTTTTGATTTCCTTATGGAATGCTATGAAAAGTATGGATTGTTTTACGAACGCTTGCACTCAATAACAAAAAAAGGAAAAGAAGGTGCTCAAGCTATAGAAAAACAAATGACTCAACTTAGAAGCAAACCTCCTAATAAATTTGGAGGTGTCAAACTTTACACTGTAGAAGATTATCAAACAAGTTGTTCTATAGATATACAAACGCATCAAACTCATTCTTTAAATTTACCAAAAGCCAATGTTTTAATCTTTATTCTCGAAGATGGCAGTAAGATTGCCCTCCGCCCTAGCGGTACAGAACCTAAAATAAAATTCTATTTTAGTGTCCGATCAACATTTGATTCTAATAAAACGTGGCAAGAACAACGAAAAGCACTTGATAAAAAGATCGATAGCTTTCTTAAAGATTTAATTTAATCATGATTTCTTCTTTTAAAAAAGTTCTTCAATTTGGAATCCGATATCGTGGCTATGCTTTCTTGAATATTTTATTCAATGCGCTTTACGCCCTCTTTAGTGCGCTCTCTTTTGTCTCCTTAATCCCCATGCTTAATGTTCTTTTCAAGACTACAGAAAAACAAATGAACCCTGGAAAGTATCAGGGTATATTAAGTTTACAAACCTACATTAAAGAAGAATTGAACTATTATATTACGCAAAGGCTGGAACAAGATGCGGAAGGTACTTTAGTTTTTGTAATTGGGATCGTACTTGCTTTATTTTTTTTAAAAAATATTTGCAATTATTTGGCCTTATTTTTCATCACTTATTTGCGTAATGGCATTTTAAAAGATTTGAGGAATGCACTTTATCAAAAAATTATAACCCTGCCCATTTCTTATTTCAATGAAAAGAGAAAAGGAGATTTAATGGCTAAAATGACCAGCGATGTAACCGAAATTCAAAGCTCTTATTTATCCATTTTAGAATTAATTGTCCGCGAACCACTTACTATTATATTTTCCCTAATAGCTATGTTTTTCTTTAGCTATAAACTAAGCATTTTTGTGTTGCTGTTTATTCCTCTTTCAGGTTGGATAATTTCAAGTATTGGAAAGCGATTAAAAAAACATTCCGCAAGAATACAACAAGAACAAGGAGATTTTTTATCCATCATAGACGAAACTGTAAATGGACAAAAAATTATAAAAACTTTTGAGGCAGGAACTCAGTTTAAAAATAGATTTCAAGCAGCTACACAACGTTTTTATAATTTTTCAAATCAACTACTCCATAGGGCAAGTTTAGCTGGGCCAGCTAGCGAATTTTTGGGGATAACAGCAATAGGAATCTTACTGTGGTTTGGTGGACGTATGGTCTTGATAGACGGCAGTCTGTCCGGAACAACATTCGTAGTATATATTGGCCTGGCTTATAACATCCTAACCCCTGCCAAAGGCATTAGCAAAGCGAGCTACAGTATTCAAAAGGGTAATGCTGCTGCTGACCGAATTTTAGAACTACTCAATGCTAAAAATCAGCTTCAAGACGAAGAAGATGCCATTCCAATAAAACATTTCGAAAAAAGAATTGTCTTTGATCGTATCTCCTTTAGTTATGAAAATACCTTAGTAATAGACAATTTATCCTTTGAAATAAAAAAAGGTGAAATGGTTGCGCTTGTAGGTCCATCAGGAAGTGGAAAAACGACCCTTACCTACTTGCTAAATCGATTTTATGATGTGGACAAGGGAGACATAACTATCGATGGGATTTCCCTAAGAAAAATTCAAAAAAAGAGTTTGTATCATCATATCGGCATGGTGACTCAAGAATCCATTCTTTTTAACGACAG
>JALRDC010000070.1 GCA_023262245.1 Flavobacteriaceae bacterium | reverse complement strand
TTGTTTTCAATTCAGCGATTATTAGAACTGTATAAGTTATATTACAGATTAGTTTTTCTCACCCAAAAAATATTAAAGGAGTCAATACAACGGTAGGAAGAAGCCAGAAAACAACTTGAGGAATTGAATCAGGTAATTTTTCTTGATTGACTACAACCCCTTTTTTAAGCATCAGCGTGGTGCTTCTTGTGATTAATCCTATAGCATTAAAAACGTTTTCAACAGTTAGAAGATAGGGATTAAGGGTTTTCATAAAACGGAAGTTTCATCTAAATAAACCCTTTTTTTAGAATAACAAACCCTAAAATATGTTAAATACTATTGTAAAAGAGATACGAGATAATCTCCAACTTCTGATGTAGATAGTGAAGTCCCCCCCTTTTCTGTTAAATCTTCGGTTACTTTACCTTCGGCTAGAGATTGGTCTACTGCTTTTCTTATTGCAGCTCCTTCTTCATAAAGACCAAAACTCATTTCAAACATCATCGCTGCGGATAGTATAGTGGCAAGCGGATTTGCTATTCCCAAACCTGTAGCCTGAGGAAACGATCCATGAATAGGTTCATAAAGTGCATTTTCTGTACCCACAGATGCGGAAGGCATCAATCCCATTGACCCCGAAATAACAGAAGCTTCATCAGTTAAGATATCCCCAAAAAGGTTTTCTGTTATCAATACATCATAACTATTTGGCCATTGTACTAAGCGCATGGCAACTGCATCAACAAATTCATAGGAAACTTCAACTTCAGGGTACTCTTTTTCTAAATCCTGAACTGTTTCTCTCCAGAGTCGAGAGCTTTCCAAAACATTAGCTTTATCTACACAACACAATTTTTTGGTACGTGTCATTGCAAGTTCAAATCCTTTAATTGCGAGACGTTTAATTTCCTCTCGGGTATAAGTGCATGTATCAAAAGCGGTATTTCCTTCATCTTTTCTTCCTCGTTCTCCAAAATAAATTCCCCCTGTGAGTTCTCTTAAAAAGACCAAATCTGTTCCTTCAATACGTTCTTTTTTAAGAGGGGATTTATCTAAAAGTGAGGGAAAAGTAAAAGTGGGTCGAACATTGGCAAACAAACCTAACTTTTTTCTCATTTTGAGCAATCCTTGTTCAGGGCGAACTTTAGCGGAGGGGTCATTATCAAATCGGGGATGGCCTATTGCTCCAAAAAGGACTGCATCTGCGGCTAGGCAAATTTGGTGTGTTTCCTCTGGATATGGATCTCCTACCGCATCTATTGCGGCTGCTCCTGTGAGCGCGGGTGTCCATTCTATAGTGTGTTTGAACTTTTTGGCGATAGCATCAGATACTTTTACTGCTTGTTCGATAACTTCGGGTCCGATTCCATCCCCTGCTAAAAGAGCAATCTTTAGTTGCATAAATTTGTTTTAAGGTTGAATGATATTTAACATTTTTTCAGTGGCTTTTATGGCCGATACGGTTTGATCTGAATCCAATCCACGTGTAGTAAAATCTCGAGTGCCGTTGCTCCAAGTGATGGTGGTTTCACACAAGGCATCTGAATTACTTCCTGGAGGAATACGAACGGCATAATCTACCAACTTCGGTAAATCAATTTTATGTTTTTTATATACTTTGTTCAAGGCGTTCCAAAAGGCATCATATTGTCCATCTCCCGAGGCATTTTCCTCAAAAAGTGTTTCGTTAATTTTTATAGAGACACTTGTTGTGGGTCTTAAGCCTTTAGAGTGGGTTAAGACATAGGATTGAATCTTAACTTTATTTGGGATATTGTTACCCAGTACGTCTGAAATGATAAAAGGTAAATCATCTGCTGTAACGCGCTCTTTTCGATCACCAAGTTCTATGATACGTTGCGTCACTTTTTGGATTTCCTCATTGTTTAAGGTAAGTCCTAACTCTTGAATATTTTTTTGAATATTGGCTTTTCCAGAAGTTTTTCCTAAGGCGTATTTGCGTTTTCTTCCAAAGCGTTCAGGAAGTAAATCATTGAAATACAAATTATTTTTATGATCTCCATCTGCATGAATTCCAGCGGTTTGCGTAAAAACATTTTCACCTACAATGGGTTTGTTTGCTGGAATTCTAAATCCGGTAAAAGTAGCAACTAATTGGCTTACTTTATGTAAGGCATTTTCTTTAATGTTGATTTTTACTTCTGGTAAAAAATCGTTAATAACTGCTACAACACTTGCTAAAGGTGCATTTCCTGCACGCTCTCCCATTCCGTTTACCGTTAAATGCAGCCCATTTACGCCTGCCTTGACAGCCTCCATTGTATTGGCTACACTCAAATCGTAATCATTATGTCCGTGAAAATCAAAGTGAAGATTCGGATAGCGTTCTATAATGGCGGTTAAATAGGAAGAGGTCTTTTCAGGGGTTAAAATCCCTAGTGTATCTGGAAGGAGAACTCGAGCTACCTTTTGCTCCGAAATAAAATCTAAATATTCATAAACATATTCCAGAGAATTGGCCATTCCATTACTCCAATCCTCAAGGTAAACATTTGTAGTAATGCCTTCATCAGTTGCCATTTGAATGCTCTTCGCAATGTTTTTAAAATGATCTTTAGGCTTTTGTTTTAGTTGAAATTTCAAATGGTTTAACGATCCTTTAGTTAAGAGATTTTGAACTTTAGCACCTGCTTCGTTCATCCACTTAATAGAAGTACCATTATCAACAAAAGTGAGGACTTCGATACGATCTATAAAACCAGTTGATACTCCCCAAGATGTAATTTGTTTTACGGCTTTAAATTCACCTTCAGAAACACGTGCCGATGCGATTTCAATTCGATCCAAGTTTAACTCTTGAAGCAATAATTTGGCTAGCGTTAGTTTTTCTGACGCGGTAAAAGATACCCCAGAGGTTTGCTCCCCGTCTCTAAGGGTGGTATCCATGATTTCAATTGTCCTACTCATACTAAAGCTGATCTTCCTTGTTAGAGGGGTGTGTTTTCAGCAAAATCTTGAATCTCTGATTTGATATTATTTAGATAGTCGATGTCGTCATAACCATTGAGCATGTTCTCTTTTTTGTAGGCATTAATTTCAAAGTTTTCACTCGCTCCTGTTGAATTAATTTGGATTTTTTGCTGTGGTAAATCCACGATTAGTTCTGTTTTTGGATTGTGAGTTATGGTTTCAAATATTGTGTTTAAAAACTCGGCAGATACTTGAACAGGCAAGACACCAATGTTCAAACAATTATTTTTAAAAATATCAGCAAAGAAACTAGAAACCACGCAGCGAAATCCATAATCATACACAGCCCAAGCAGCGTGTTCTCTAGAAGATCCCGAACCAAAATTATGGCCTCCAACAAGTATTTTACCTCGATAGATTGGGTTGTTTAAAACGAAATCTTCTTTTGGAGAGTCCTCTTGATCATAGCGCCAATCTCTAAATAGATTATCTCCAAAACCTTTGCGTTCAGTAGCTTTGAGAAATCGTGCTGGAATGATCTGGTCTGTATCTACATTTTCTATGGGAAGGGGTACAGCCGTACTTTTTAAAATATGAAATGAATCGTAAGCCATCAGAATTTAAATTAAAGTTCTTGGATCAGTTATTTTCCCAGTAATTGCAGCAGCAGCAGCAACCAAGGGACTAGCTAAAAGGGTACGTGCCCCAGGTCCTTGTCGTCCTTCAAAGTTTCTGTTTGAGGTACTTACGGCATATTTTCCTGCGGGAATTTTGTCGTCGTTCATAGCTAAACAAGCAGAACAACCAGGTTCACGAAGTTGAAACCCAGCTTTCTCTAGGATCTCTAAAAGCCCTTCTTCTTTAATAGCATTTAAAACCTTATGAGATCCTGGCACCAACCAAGCGGTGACATTTTCTGCACGTTTTTTATTTTTTACAATATTAGCAAAAGCTCTAAAGTCTTCAATACGACCATTAGTACAACTTCCGATAAAGACATAGTCAATGGGTTTTCCTAACATACTTTCACCTTCCTCATAACCCATATAAGCTAGCGATTTTGCATATGTAGCAGCTCCCCCTTCAACTTCCTCAGCTTTTGGAATAGCTTTAGTAATACTCATTCCCATTCCTGGATTCGTACCAAAAGTAATCATGGGATCTATTTCAGAACCATCAAAAGACAACTCTTTATCAAAAGAGGCACCTTCATCGGTGTAAAGTGTTTCCCAATACCCCATGGCTTTATCCCAAGACGCCCCTTGTGGAGTATATTCCCTGCCTTTAATGTATTCAAATGTTTTTTCATCTGGAGCAATCATTCCTCCACGTGCTCCCATTTCAATACTCAGATTGCAAACGGTCATTCGACCTTCCATGCTTAAGTCTCTAAATACTTCACCTGCGTATTCTACAAAATAACCGGTAGCTCCGGAGGTGGTTAGCTTCGAAATGATGAATAAAGCAACGTCTTTGGGTGTAACTCCATGATTAAGCTTTCCATCAATGGTAATTCGCATTTTTTTAGGTTTTGGCTGCATGATGCACTGAGTAGCTAGTACCATTTCCACTTCTGAGGTTCCAATTCCAAAAGCAATAGCGCCAAAGGCTCCATGAGTAGAAGTATGTGAATCACCACAAACAATCGTAGCTCCTGGCTGTGTGATACCATATTCTGGACCTACCACGTGAACAATTCCATTTTTTTGGTGTCCTAGTCCCCAATAAGAAATCCCATGTGTTTTA
Source organism: Flavobacteriaceae bacterium (assembly GCA_023262245.1). GTDB lineage: Bacteria > Bacteroidota > Bacteroidia > Flavobacteriales > Flavobacteriaceae > MS024-2A. The sequence continues at coordinate 6,001 of JALRDC010000070.1, read as the reverse complement.
GCATTTTCTTCGAGTGCCTTTAATTGATTTCTAGATAAGGGATCAGCAACAGGTAGGTGTTGGTTTATCGTTGGAGTGTTATGGTCTGCTGTAGCAAATGTGCGTTCTGGATGAAGCACAGCTAGTTTTCTATTTTTAAGTCCTAAAAAAGCAACCGGACTTGTTACTTCGTGAACCATATGGCGATCTATAAACAGCACATCAGGTCCGTCTTTTATGCTTCTAACAACATGGGAATCCCATACTTTGTCGAATAGGGTTTTTTTCATTGAAATGAACGTTTGAATTAAATGTTACTGGCTTCTATAATTTTTGGTAAATCGTTATCTCCAATCTCTTTTTGTTTGTCTGCAACAACTAAAAACTGTTTGTATACTTTATCAAGTTGCAATTTGTCTAATTCGTACCCAATATTTTTTGCACGATAAGCAAGAGCAGCCCTTCCGCTTCTTGCAGTCAAGATGATTGAAGACTCGTTAACTCCAACATGCTTAGGATCAATTATTTCATAGGTTTCTCTTTTCTTAATCACTCCATCTTGATGAATTCCCGAGGAATGCGCAAAAGCATTTGCTCCTACTATGGCCTTGTTGGGTTGAACTGGCATGGCCATACTTTCTGATACTAGCTGACTAATGCCGTATAATTTTTCAGATTGAATTTTGGTATCCAAGTTAAGCGTGGGATGTTGCCTTAAGATCATCACCACTTCTTCCAAAGAAGTATTCCCTGCACGCTCTCCAATTCCGTTTATGGTACATTCTATTTGTCGCGCTCCATTTTGAACTCCCGCAATGGAATTCGCAGTAGCCAGACCTAAGTCGTTATGACAATGACAGGAAAGACGTGCCTTGTGAATCCCTTTGACATTTTCCATAAGATATTTCATTTTAGCACCATACTCTTCTGGTAAACAATATCCAGTAGTATCGGGAATATTGAGAACTGTTGCACCTGCTTTAATTACGGCCTCACAAACTTTTGCCAGAAATTCATTATCTGTTCTTCCTGCATCTTCAGCATAAAACTCCACATCTTCAACAAAACTTTTGGCATGTGTAACTGCTGCCACAGCACGTTCTAAAATTTGCTCTGGCGTGGCGTTAAACTTATAACGTATATGACTTTCAGAAGTACCGATACCTGTATGAATACGTGATCGTTTTGCAGGTTTTAAAGCTTGTGCCGCAACTTCAATATCTTTTTTTACAGCTCTTGTTAGTCCACAAACCCGAGCGTTTTTAACTATTTTAGAAATATCTTCAACCGCTTTGAAATCTCCTGGACTAGAAATAGGAAAACCCGCTTCTAAAACATCAACACCTAATTGGTCTAACTGCTCAGCAATTACTAGTTTTGTTACAGAGTCAAGTTTACAGCCTGGTACTTGTTCGCCGTCGCGTAGAGTAGTGTCAAAAATTTCAACGTATTCCATAAACAATTATTGCGGGGTAAATTTTTTAAACAATTTAACTAAAATAAGGTTTAAGTTTAACTAAGATAAAATACCTATTTTTGTATTACAACATTCGACAAGAACTACAACTATCTAACATGCTAATTACTAGTATTTTGCATTAAATAACATTACAATGACAAATGAGCAGAAAGATAATTTATTTATACTGGTAAAATCGCTTACAAAGTCAGAAAAGCGACAATTTACCTTGTATGTAGGTCGCATGGGCTCCAATGAAGATTCCAAATTTTTAAATCTTTTTCAGCTTTTAGACAAAATGAATCGATATGACGAGAAAGTCATCTTAAAAAGAGGAATCGTTACTAAACAACAATTATCCAATTTAAAAGCACACTTATACAAACAAATTTTGGTAAGCTTAAGAATGAATCCGATGCATAAGAACATACGGATTCAAATTCGCGAACAGTTGGACTTTGCAACAATTTTATATCAAAAAGGCTTGTATAAACAGAGTTTAAAAGTACTTGAAAAAGCAAAACTTTTAGCGAACAAGCACGAAGAAAAGTATGTGGCCTATGATATCGTTGAATTAGAAAAAGTAATTGAATCTCAATACATTACTCGCAGTTTAAGCAATCGTACAGAAACATTAATTGCAGAAGCAGAATATTTGAGATCTCAAAATAATTTAGCAACAAAACTCTCCAATCTTTCTCTTCAATTATACGAAAGACTTTTAAAAGCGGGTTATGCGAAAAGCGATCAGGAATTTCGAGAAATCACTCAATTTTTTTATGAAAATTTGCCTAAAATAGAGAACGAACATTTAGGGTTTAGAGAAAAACTATGGTATTACAAAGCGCATGTTTGGTACAGCTTTTTGACACAAGATTTTTTAACTACCTACAAATACGCTTCCAAATGGGTAAAAATGTTTGAAGAATCACCAGCTATGATGGGTATCCATCCGGTTTTTTATCTCAAAGGAAACAATTACTTGCTGGAAAGTTTGGCATTGATAAAATACCCTTCCAAATTTAATGAAACTTTAGATCGAATGGTCTATTGGACCGAACATGATAGTTTTCCCAAAAACGATAATCTTAAAGCATTGAGTTTTCAATTTTACTTTAGCAACAAGTTAAATGTTCATTTTTTAGAGGGTCGATTTGAAGAGGGATTGACCTTGATTCCAGAAATAAAAAAGGGAATTCAAAATTACAGCAATCAAATTGACCCCCATCATATCATGATGTTCTACTACAAAATAGCTTGTGTTTATTTTGGAGCGGAGGATTATGAAAATTGCATTGTTTATTTAGATAAAATCATTAGTAATAAAAGCCTAAAAATGCGAGAAGATCTGTTGTGCTTCTCACGTGTGTTAAACATTTTTGCGCATTATGAAGCAGGATTTGATTATCATTTGGAAACACACCTTCGTGAGACCTATAAATTCTTGATTAAAATGAATGATCTCCACGAGGTCCAAAAAGCAATGATACGTTTTGTTAAGGGCTTAGGGGATATTTATCCTCATGAACTTAAAACAGCTTTTAAAGCATTGTATAAAGAACTAAAACAATATGAAAACGATCCTTACGAACGGCGCTCTTTTTTGTATTTGGATGTTCTCTCATGGCTAGAGAGCAAAATAAAAAATGTGCCTATTGCCACCGTAATAAGGGAAAAAGCTACTTCTGTGAATCGGAAAGAACGTCCTTCCATATCCCCACTTTCTCGGGACTTACAGTAAAACGCATCAGTTCTTTTCGTACCGGGTGCTCAATACTTAAGCTTCTAGCATGGAGACTGATTCCACCCGATGAATTAGATCGAGCTGCGCCATATTTGAGATCACCATGAATGGGAAATCCGGTACTGCTTAATTGTGCACGTATTTGATGATGCCTCCCTGTTTCTAGATGGATTTCTAATAGGCAGTAATTTTGCAAATCCTGTATTCTTTTAAAGTGCAAAAGAGCACGTTTACTATTGGGAACCTCCTTTTGATGAGCTTTGGATTTATTTTGTTTCGAATTGCGTGTCATCCAATGTGATAATGAACCCTGTTGTTCCGGGAACTCTTTGCTCACAAGTGCCCAATAGATTTTTTTTGGAACACGAGCTTTAAATTGAGCATTGAGACGGCTCAAGGCTTTTGAAGTTTTAGCAAAAACTACTATGCCACTAGTAGGACGGTCTAAACGATGCACTATCCCAAGATAGACGGCCCCTGGTTTGTTATACTTTTTTTTAAGGTAGCTTTTAGCAAAATCTGCTAGGGTGGGATCCCCTGTTTGATCACCTTGAACAAGCTCTCCCACTTTTTTATTGATGACCAGCAAGTGGTTGTCTTCAAAAAGGATGCGGTCCTTTATTTCCAAGATCAATATTGCTCTTTTTCGTTTGGAAAATCCCGAGACTTTACATCTTTAGTGTATTGTTCCACCGCATTATGAATAACCTTATCTAAATCAGCATAACGTCTTAGAAAACGCGGACTAAATTCTTTGTTCATGCCTAACATGTCGTGGAGAACTAAAACCTGTCCGTCAACTTGACTTCCTGCTCCGATTCCGATTATGGGTATTTTAACCGATTGCGTAGCCTGCTTCGCAAGATTTGCAGGAATTTTTTCCAGAACAATTCCAAAACAGCCTAATTCTTCAAGCATTTTTGTGTCAGCTAATAACTGCGCTGCTTCAGCCTCTTGTTTTGCGCGCACTGTATAGGTTCCAAATTTATATATGGACTGAGGGGTCAGGCCTAAATGACCCATGACAGGAATACCCGCTTGAAGGATTCGTTCAATAGAGGGTTTTACCTGAATACCCCCTTCCAGCTTTACAGCATGTGCCCCGGATTCTTTCATGATCCGTATCGCTGATTTTAGCGCTTCTCTTGAGTCTGCCTGGTAGGCTCCAAAAGGTAAATCTACAACTACTAATGCTCTTTTTGCAGCGCGAACCACACTACTAGCATGATAAATCATTTGATCTAATGTAATGGGTAGGGTGGTCTCATGACCTGCGATAACATTAGAAGCAGAGTCTCCTACTAAGATAACATCAACGCCAGCACCATCCACCAAGCCAGCAAAAGTAAAGTCATAGGAGGTAAGCATGGCGATTTTTTCCCCATCTTTCTTCATTTGAATAAGGGAGTGAGTCGTAACTCTTTGATAGCTTTTTTTTGCAGAGGACATGACAGTTATTTTATCAAAAATAGTATTTCTTTTGCACTGTCAGGCTTCTGTAACATTACTTTTCTTTTAATTAAGATTCCAAAGACACTAATTACAAAAAAGAATTGTTCTTAATTTTAATGTCTTTTGATAAGAATTACCCTAAAGGTCTATCAAAACAGCTTCTTTTTTTATGTATTGTTATTTGAATTATAAGATTTTAATCTGACAGGCTGTCAGATTTAGATTACTGGCATACTACTTGTCAAGTAACATTAAAAATAAAATAACAATCATGAGTAAAATTATTGGAATTGATTTAGGAACAACCAATTCATGTGTTTCCGTAATGGAAGGGAATGAACCCGTTGTTATTCCAAATGCCGAAGGAAAACGAACAACTCCCTCTGTCATTGCTTTTGTAGAAGGTGGAGAAATAAAGGTGGGTGATCCGGCTAAAAGACAAGCGGTTACCAATCCAACAAAAACCATAGCTTCGATCAAGCGTTTTATGGGAAACAAATTTTCCGAATCAAATAAGGAATTAAAGAATATTGCCTATAAAGTAGTCAAAGGTGACAATGACACCCCACGTGTAGATATTGATGGTCGTTTGTACAGTCCTCAAGAACTTTCTGCAATGACCTTACAAAAAATGAAAAAAACAGCTGAAGACTATCTTGGACAGGACGTTTCTGAAGCGGTTATTACCGTGCCAGCCTACTTTAACGACTCACAGCGTCAAGCGACTAAAGAAGCTGGAGAAATTGCTGGTTTAAAGGTTCAACGTATTATAAACGAACCTACTGCTGCTGCTTTAGCCTATGGTTTAGATAAAGGTGGATCAGATAAAAAAATTGCTGTTTATGACCTTGGAGGAGGGACGTTTGATATTTCCCTATTAGAATTAGGAGATGGGGTATTTGAAGTGTTATCCACTAATGGTGACACCCATCTTGGAGGGGACGATTTTGATCAAGTAATCATTGATTTTTTAGCCGAAAAATTTCAAAAAGATGAGTCCATAGACTTGCGGAAAGATCCTATGGCATTACAACGCCTAAAAGAGGCAGCAGAAAAGGCTAAGATTGAATTGTCTTCTTCAACTCAGACCGAAATCAACTTGCCTTATGTTACTGCTACGGATTCAGGACCTAAGCACTTGGTAACTACCTTGACGCGCGCCAACTTTGAACAATTGGCGGACGATTTGGTAAAAAGATCCATGACTCCGGTAAAAAAGGCATTGGATGATGCCGGACTTTCAACCTCAGAGATTGATGAAGTAATTCTCGTAGGAGGTTCAACTCGAATTCCTATCATTCAAGAGGAAGTAGAAAAATTCTTCGGAAAAAAACCTTCCAAAGGGGTTAACCCTGATGAAGTTGTTG
>JALRDC010000057.1 GCA_023262245.1 Flavobacteriaceae bacterium | reverse complement strand
ATTGCTACTTGTTATAACTTCTCATTAACCGATCCTATTAGTAGTATCTCAAAAGAGGCAATGGAAGTCTTGCTAAAAGGAAGTCAGTCAAAATTTGAAATTCCTTCCAAAACTCTTGGAATTACTCGCACTTATAAAATTGATTTTGAAGGCTTCGAAAATTACATAGAGAATACTTATCAAGAGGCCGCTACGGCAAGTTTAAAAAGATGGGCAGGAGAGTTTATGGACAGTTATCGTTGTTCTAGTTGTGAGGGTTCACGTTTGAGAAAAGAAGCGTTACATTTTAAAATCCTCAATGCTACCCTTGCAGATTTAGTCACAATGGATTTGAAAGATTTGCATCGATGGATGGTTGAGCTACCAAAGCACCTTAGCCAAAATCAAAAAAAAATCGCCTCTGAAATCATTAAAGAGATCTTAGTTCGTCTTCAGTTTTTGCTAGATGTAGGCCTGGAATATCTTCAACTCAACCGATCTTCTAAATCCCTATCGGGAGGAGAAGCACAGCGAATTCGGCTTGCTACACAAATAGGATCTCAACTTGTGGGTGTGTTGTATATTCTTGACGAACCCAGTATTGGGCTTCATCAACGAGACAATGACCGCCTTATTCATTCTTTAACCTCACTCCGAGACTTGGGAAATTCTGTAATCGTAGTAGAACATGACAAAGACATGATGTTACGTGCCGATCACTTAATAGACATGGGACCCTATGCAGGAAAAAATGGAGGAGAAATCATTTCACAAGGAACCCCTTCCGAGGTTCTTATGGAAAGTACTCTTACTTCAAAATATCTCAATGGTAATTTAAAGATAGAGATCCCTGAAAAGAGAAGAAGTGGAAATGGAAAAAAAATAAGCTTGAAAGGTTGTCGGGGAAATAATTTAAAAAACATCAATATCGACATTCCTTTAGGACTGATGATTGGAGTTACAGGTGTTTCGGGAAGTGGCAAATCCACACTTATAAACGAAACATTATATCCTATTTTAAACAGTCATATTTACAGAGGTGTTAAGGTGCCGATGCCCTATGATATTGTAAAGGGCTTAGAGCATATTGATAAAGTAGTAGACATCAATCAAAGTCCTATTGGAAGAACTCCAAGAAGTAATCCTGCAACCTATTGTGGTGTTTTTAGCGAAATTCGAAGCTTGTTTACTCAAACCCCAGAGGCTCAAATCAGAGGGTATAAACCAGGCAGGTTTAGTTTCAATGTTGTAGGTGGGCGCTGTGAGACTTGTCAAGGCGGTGGAATGAAGGTAATCGAAATGAATTTTTTACCTGATGTTTATGTAGAATGTGAAAGTTGCCAAGGAAAACGTTTCAATAGAGAGACTCTTGAAATTCGGTATAAAGGTAAATCCATTTCCGATGTTCTCAATATGTCAATAAACGAAGCGTGTCGCTTTTTTGAGCCCATTCCAAAAATTTATAGAAAACTAAAAACCATCCAAGACGTAGGTTTGGGGTATATCAACTTAGGTCAGTCCTCCACTACCCTTTCAGGCGGTGAAGCACAACGAATTAAACTTGCTTCTGAGCTATCAAAAAAAGACACCGGTAAAACTTTTTACATTCTAGACGAACCCACTACAGGCTTACACTTTGAAGACATACGAGTGCTCCTAAACGTATTGAACATTCTGGTGAACAAAGGCAATACTGTATTGATTATTGAGCACAACCTCGATGTAATTAAACAAGTAGACTATGTTTTTGATATTGGTCCTGAAGGCGGTAAGTATGGCGGAGAATTAATTTGTGAAGGTACTCCAGAAGAAATGAGCAAGCACCCTACAAGCCATACAGCTAAATTTTTAAGAAAAGAACTTGAACAAGCATTAATCCCCGTTGAAAAATGAAAGAGGTACGAATGAAAAACTGGAACGAAACCAAGACAAACGACTCTTGGGCACTCTTTAAAATTATGAGTGAGTTCGTTAATGGCTATGAAAAACTAAGTTCTATAGGACCATGTATTTCTATTTTTGGTTCAGCAAGAACACCTGCAGATCACCCCAATTATAAATTAACAGTAGCAATTGCAAAAGCTATTGCTGCCTCCGGTTATGGGGTTATTAGTGGTGGAGGACCAGGAATTATGGAAGCTGCTAACAAAGGGGCTCAAGAAGCAGGAGGAGTATCTGTTGGGCTCAACATCACACTCCCTTTTGAACAAGAAAGCAATCCTTATATCGACCAAGATAAACTGATCGATTTTAAATACTTTTTTGTACGTAAAGTAATGTTTGTTAAATACGCCCAAGGATTTGTCGTATTGCCCGGTGGTGTGGGTACACTGGATGAGCTATTTGAAGCTTTTACCTTGCTACAAACTTCAAAAGTGAATAAATTTCCCATCATTTTAGTGGGTCGTGATTATTGGAAGGGATTGATTGACTGGATAAAAGAAAAGCTATTAGGAGAAAAAAATATCAATCCTGAAGATTTAGATTTATTTGAAGTAGTAGACACGGTTGACGAAGTTACGGAGTGCCTGAATCGATTTTACATTAAAGATAATTTTAAGCCGAATTTTTAAATGTCTAGGATTACTACATATCAGTTTTTTCTCAATCTTTGCTTAGGCTTGATCACGTTTTTGGCTTGGTCTCAAACTGATTACAAAATCGAAGCAACATTAAATGTTGATGAGGAGAGCTTAGTAGTATCTCAAACCATTGTATTTACGAATACCTCTGACCGTCCTTTAAAAAAACTGTATCTAAGTGATTGGGCGAATTCCTATCAAGGAACTCCTTCTCCCCTTGCCAATCATTTGGCAAACCAATTCAACCGCAGTTTCTATATTTCTGCAAAAAATAAGCTGGGCTTTACCACCGTGGAAAGCTTACAATCAAAAGGAAATGATCTTTCCTGGAAACGATTAGATGACCAATTAGACATCATTGAAATCTCTTTAGCCCAAACTCTTGAACCCAAAACTTCCAAAAAGATCCAAATAAATTATACAGTAAAATTACCCGACGCAAAGTTTACTGGCTTGGGGATCAATTCAAATAACAGAGTTTTTCTCAGAGATTTCCTTGTCAGTGTTACGCCTTTAATAAATAACGAGTGGACTATACACAGTAATCTGGGCTTACGAGATAACAGTCACCTTCCGTCAGATTTTGAAATAGTTTGGACCTACCCTAGTGAATTTGTTTTAAATAGTAATCTAAAAGCGTCAGCTCCAGCTCAAGAAAACACGAATGGTACAAAAACTCAAAGGTGGAAAGCAAAAAACATTTCAAGTGCCGATTTTATTTTTGATGTAGAAAATAATTTTCAATCCATACTTTTGGATAGGGATTTTGAATTGATCACAGATATCTTACCTAATAAAAACGCTGATGTAGATTTACAAAAATCGTTAAATAAAATTCATCAATTTACCCAAGAACTTCTTGGCCCGTTAGGTCAAGAAAGAATCTTAGTGCTCAAAAAAGATTATTCAAAAAACCCAATTGTGGGAATCACTGAGGCCTTTTCTTTCTTAAACCCTTTTAGTGATGCGTTTATTTATGAAACTAAATTTTTAAAAGCCTATTTAGCCGCTTATCTTCATGAATTATTTATTATCAATAAACGAAAGGATCATTGGATTCCTGGAGGAATTCAAACTTATGTGATGATGAAATATATTGAAACTTTTTACCCAGATAGTAAATATCTCGGTGCCTTAAAAGATTTCAAAATATTAGGTATTCGCCCTTTTAAAAACTACAGTGCAGCAGATATTGGTTTTGTTGAAAGTTTCTCCTTTATGTCTGAATTTGGCGAACACGCCAACAACCAACAATCCGATACCTTAGCAAGGGATAAACTGACCAAAATAAATGAGTTATACGCCTCTCCTTATCACGTAGGATCAGGGTTGTATTATATGGATAAGTATTTAGGTGAAAACCTTCTTGCAAGCAGTATTCTTGAATTTAGCAAGCAACGTGGAGAAATTCCTCTTAAATCGATTTTAGTAGAGAAAACAGATAAGAACATCGACTGGTTTTTTACAAATTATCTCTCCGACCGTGAAGCTTTTGACCTTTACATCAAGAACATCTTGAAAGGTGAAAAATCTTTGTTTGTTACGGTCAGCGAAAAAAAATCAAAAGCCGTTCCCTACAAATTGGATTTAATAAAAAACGATAGTCTCATTGAGGAACAATGGTATTTTCATAGTGGCAAGGATACTATTATTCAAATCAAAAAAGAAAAACTGGATTTTATCACAATCAATTCCAATGGTTTTTTACCTGAGAAAAACAGACACAACAATTGGAAATACACCAAATCCATCCATGGGTTTAAGCCTTTAAAACTCACTTTTTATGGAGATAGTGAAAACCTGAAACGCAATCAATTGTTTTACCATCCCATAACGGATTATAATGCCTATGACGGTTTTACCCTAGGGACTCGAATTTATAATACGCGAGTTAAAAACCAGCCTTTTGAACTCGACCTTCACCCTCAGTATTCATTCAATGAAAATACCTACGTAGGGTTTTTCAGGACGCGTTATCGCTTTATCAACCATAAAAGCAGAAATTATTTAAATCAAGTTTTTTTGACAGGAAAGAGTTATCATTACAACACCAATCTGCGTTATACTTCGATCCTACCTTCCTTTTCTATGTACTTTAGACCTTTTGATTTGAGGTCAAATAAAAGACAACTCCTTAATGTATCTTGGTATAATGTCTTTCGCGATCGTGATCCAAATATAGAAGTCAATCCCGATTACAGTGTTCTTAACTTTTTCCATCGCTATAGCAATGCTGATGCAGTAAATGTTTTTTCCACAAATTCAAGTATGGAAATAGCCAAAAATTTTGGTAAAATTTATTTTTCCAGCCAGTACAGAAAACTTTTTCCCAGTGGGCGTCAATTTGCAGTACGATTTTTTGCAGGTAAGTTTCTATGGCACAACGCTACGAATACCCAATTTTTTGATTTTAATTTAAACCGCTCACCAGACTACCTCTTTCGGTATGATTACATCGGAAGATCCGATGAAACAGGAATTTGGAGTCAACAGTTTGTTCCTGCAGAAGGAGGTTTTAAAGCTTTTTTTGAACAATCGTCCTCCAATAATTACATGACTTCCATCAATGCCTCCATTGGGATTTGGAAATGGATTGAATTGTATGGAGACGTTGGGGCTTTAAAGAATACAAATCGTACAGCTAAGGGATATTTTGATTCTGGAATTAAATTTAATTTGGTTCCAGACTATTTTGAAATATTTTTTCCGGTCTACTCTTCAAATGGTTTTGAACCAACGCAGGCCCGCTACGCAACAAAGATTCGATTCATCTTTTCTCCTCGTTTAAAAACATTAAGCAGCTTGTTTACGCGTAAGTGGTTTTAAACCAGTACTATATTATTGGTATGAATTCATTACCATTTTTCACTTCTAAAAATGAGCATTTATTTTTGTAAATTTGTGCCCACTTATGAAAGTTAGAAACCAAGCAGACGATATAAAGATTTCTTTTGAAGCATTTAAAAAACAAGTTCTTAAAGACTACAAAATTGCAGTTACCAGTAGAGAATGCAGTATTTTAGGAAGACGAGAAGTTTTTTCTGGAAAAGGTAAATTCGGAATCTTTGGGGATGGGAAAGAAGTACCCCAACTGGCTTTAAATCATTTTTTTAGAAATGGAGATTTTAGATCAGGGTATTACCGAGATCAGACTTTATTAATGGCCCAAGGGCTTTTGAGTGTTTCCAATATCTTTTCTGCTCTCTATGCAGATTTAGATCGACAAAGAGAACCCATGTCCGGAGGTCGTCAAATGGGAGGGCATTTTGTAACTCCAAGTAGAGATGAAAAAGGAGCCTGGGTAAATCTGATGAACATGAAGAACCACAGTGGAGACGTTTCTCCCACAGGTTCTCAAATGCCACGACTTTTAGGCTTGGCTCAAGCCTCCAAAGTCTATCGCAACTTAAAAATTAAAAACAGTGCTAATTTTTCTGATAATGGAAATGAAATTGCATGGGGCACAATTGGAAATGCAAGTACTTCTGAGGGCATGTTCTTTGAGGCTATTAATGCAGCTGGTGTCATGCAGGTACCCATGGTTATTAGTATTTGGGATGATGGTTACGGAATTTCAGTTTCTAATGAAGAACAAACTACCAAGCACAGTATTTCTGAAGCACTAAAAGGCTTTCAACGTACAGAAACAGAGAACGGTTTTGAAATATTAAAAGTAAAAGGTTGGGATTACTTAGCCTTAATCGAAACCTACGAGTATGCTTCAAAAGTTGCACGTGAAGAGCATGTTCCTGTATTGATTCATGTCACAGAACTCACACAACCCCTGGGACACTCTTCTTCAGGGTCTCATGAACGATACAAGTCAAAAGCACGTTTAGACTGGGAAAAAGAATACGACTGTAATCTAAAAATGAGGGAGTGGATCCTCAAAGAAGGATTGGCAAGTGAAGAAGCATTAGAACAAATTGAAAAAAATGCAATTAGTGAAGTTCGCAGTGCGAGAAGAGAAGCATGGAACGCCTACCAAGCACCTATTTTAGAACAAAAAGCACATCTACTCAGTTTTGAAGAACAGCTAAAAAAGCAGACCCATAACGATCCTAAAGTACAAATAATCTTTAACCAACTTGACCAAACAGAGGAACTAGGATATAAAGATTTAATCTCAGCAGGACGTAAGTTAAATTTACTCCTTGCGCACCACCCAAATGCTACTGTTCAAGACTACAAAGCTTGGTTCACAAAGCTGTCCTATCATCTGACAGATAAAATTTCAAGCAAGTTATATACCACTACCAAAGAAGACCTGCTTGCTTTTAAGGCCACCCCTGCAGAATATAAAAAGGAAGACACTTTAGTGGACGGACGCATTATCATTCGAGATAATTTTGAAGCCTTATTCAAAAAGTACGACCATTTACTTGCTTTCGGGGAAGATGTGGGTAAGATAGGAGATGTGAATCAAGGAATGGAGGGCTTACAAAAAAAGTTTGGGGATGTAAGAATTTCGGATACAGGAATACGAGAAGCAACCATTGCAGGTCAAGGAATTGGTCTCGCTTTAAGAGGGCTACGCCCAATAGCTGAAATTCAGTATTTGGACTATATTTTATATTGTCTTCAAATATTGAGTGATGATTTATCCTCCATGAGCTACCGTACTTTAGGTCAGCAAATTGCGCCTTTAATTATACGAACTCGAGGTCATCGCCTAGAAGGAATCTGGCATTCTGGTTCTCCTATGGGAGGAATGATTCATTTGCTAAGAGGAATGCACATACTTACTCCTAGAAACATGACCCAAGCAGCTGGATTTTATAACACCCTATTACAGATTGATCAGCCTGCCGTAGTAGTAGAATCATTAAACGGATACCGACTTAAAGAAAACCTTCCTGTCAACTTGGGTGAATTTACCGTTCCTTTAGGAGAAATTGAAATCATGAATCATGGAGACGACCTAACGGTAGTTTCTTATGGCTCTACATTAAGAATCGTTCAAGCAACAGCCAAACGCCTGAAACAAGAAGGAATCTCGATTGAGGTTATAGATATTCAAAGCCTCATCCCTTTTGATTTAAAAGGAGAAATACAAAAAAGTATTGCAAAAACCAATCGCTTGTTGATCGTGGATGAAGACGTCCCTGGTGGGGCAAGCTCCTACATTCTTCAACAATTGATTGAAAAGCAGCAAATTTTCAAGCTTTTAGATGCTTCTCCAAAACTCTTATCCGCTAAGGCTCACCGCCCTGCTTATGGTGGTGATGGCGATTATTTTTCTAAACCCTCAGAGGATGATATTTTTGAGGCGGTTTATGAAATCATGCACGAAGCAAATCCCAAAGAGTTTCCGCTTTAAAAATCATTCTTAAAGCGAGAATAACTTAAGGAGTAATTCTTCCATTATTTCTTGTGCACTTTGCTTACCCGAAAGGATCCCTTTGCTTTTTAAATCGGCATCTAGTATGTGCTCCATTCCCAAAGTAAGTTGTCTCATAGTAAAACGACTTGCGGCAGTTTGATATTCCTTAAAAAAATAGGGACTAATCCCTAACTGTTTAGGGTTGTTTCCCACCCCCTTAATAAGAAGTAATTTTTGATAATAATTATGAAGTGTTGCCAGCGTTACTACCAAAGGATGCTCTTTGGGGTTTCTGTTGAGGTATTGAATAATTTGAAATGCTTTTGCAAACTGTCCTAAGCCAATGGCTTTTTGCAATTCAAAACTATTAAAGGCTTTACTCACTCCAACATATTTCTCAATATGCTCCAAATTAACCGTTTCACCTTGATTCAAAGCAATTTTCAACTTTTTTAATTCACTGTCTAAACGAGATAAATTAGCGCCGATGTAGGAAGCCAACAAGGCAGTAGCTTCAGGCACAATCTCCAGTTTGAGATTTTTTGCGCGTTCTTGAATCCAGGGCATCAATTGATTTTCATAAAGGGGTTTTACTGTTAGGATTTCCCCTGTTTTTTCAACTGCTTTATATAATTTTTTTCTCTTATCAAACTCTTTGTTTTTATAACAAAACACAACAACCGTTTGGGGCATTGGCTGAGCTGCATAAGCAGCCAAATAGTCATATTCTGAAGCATTCATAAACTGAGCTTCTTTAATAATTACAACATTGTATTTTGACAACATGGGGTAGCGCTTGGCGGTTTCAATAATTTCAGATGCGAGCGCTTCTTTACCATAAAACTGTGAAAAATCAAAGTCCCTCGCAGTATCATCAACAAGCTTATTTTCAATGGCATTTACTACCGCATCAATATAAAATGGCTCATTACCAGACAGCAAATAAAAGGGAGCAACCTCCTCTTTTTGAATTTTGGAAAGTAGCGTGAAGAACGCTTGCATTATAAAAATTTATTGCACTTTTACAATATGGAGAAATTGAATTTTCCAAACTATAAATTGTTACTCAAAAATAGGGAAAATAAACCCTATATCTTTGATCGTGTCCGTAAAAAATGGCTCCTATGCACCCCAGAAGAATGGGTTCGAGTACATTGTGTTCATTATCTCATTGAGACCCTGGGATATCCCGCTTCGTGGATGCGTATAGAACAAGAATTGAAGATCTACAACACAAGAAAGCGTTTTGACCTAGCAGTAGTTGACGCGGCAATGAAACCCCATATTTTAGTTGAATGCAAAGCCCCTAGTGTTACTTTAGATCAAAAAAGCTTTGATCAAATTACCCGATATAATTTAGTGTTGAAATGCCCTTATTTGATGGTGAGCAATGGACTGAATCACTATTTTTGTAAAATGAATCCAGAGGAAAACCAACTTGTGTTTATTAAAGGTCTCCCCGCTTATAATAAAACTTTATGAAGTCAGTAGCTGTAGTTCTGCTCAATTACAATGGCCTTCATTGGTTAAAAAAATTTTTAGGAGAAATCGTAAAAAACAGTCCTGAAGCGGATGTAGTTCTAATTGACAACTTTTCTAAAGACGAATCCGTGGCTTGGTTTAAATCCCAATATCCTCAACTTCAGTGCATTGAGTTAAAAGAAAATTTAGGCTATGCGGGAGGTTATAATGCAGGGCTAAAACAAATAAAAAATCCTTATTACGCACTTCTCAACACCGACCTTCGAGTTTCTAAAAATTGGCTCCCTCCCCTTTTAAAGGAATTTGAGTCTCAAAACAATACGGCCATCCTACAACCGCATATATTGGATCAAAACAAAACCAGTCATTTTGAGTACGCGGGAGCTGCGGGGGGCTATCTTGACCGCTTTGGCTTCCCTTTTTGTAGAGGAAGAATTCTTCGCACTATAGAGGAAGATCAGGGACAGTACGATCAAACACAGGAGGTGTTTTGGGCGAGTGGTGCTTGTTTTTTAATTCGAAATGATATTTTTTGGAAACTAGGAGGGTTTGATGCTACTTTCTTTGCTCATCAAGAAGAGATCGACTTATGCTGGCGTGCCTTCAATCTTGGTTATCAGGTGAAGGCTGTTGGGAGTGTGAAAGTGTACCATGTAGGAGGTGGTACTTTAGCTCCCTCCTCAATGAAAGTATATCTTAATCACAGAAATTCATTATTTATGTTGGTTAAGAATTTGCCCAAAAACAACCAACTCTACATCCTCTTAATTCGCTTACTTTTAGACGGTCTAATTGGCTTCTCCTATTTATTAAGTTTAAAACCAAGGTATACCTGGGCAATAATTCGCGCTCATATTTCGTTTTATAAATATCTACATACGATGAAACAAAAAAGCAAGGGAAGCCCCAGAAAAAGCCATTACTTTTTAATAAAAAGCATCTTATATCAATATTTCGTAAAAAGAGTGTTAACTTTCAGCCGTTTAGACAAAAAAATTTAAATAAAATCAATTAATTTGCACAAATTAAAAACTAAATCTAAAGACATTATGAAAAAAGCAATAGCTTTAATGGTATCCGGAGTGCTTCTATCCTCTTGTGTATCTCAAAAAAAATTCACTGAACTAGAAGAATTACAACAAAACACAAAAAATTTATTAGATTCTACAACAGTTCAATTGAATAGCTGTAATGAAGAAAAAGAAGCTGCTCTGGCTCAACTAGCCACTCTAACCGAGCAAAATAAATTCTTAAAAGCAAATAATCAAGATTTAATAAACAACATTGGAAATCTTACTACGCTCTCTCAAAAAGGAGCAGAAAATCTTGAAATGTCTCTTGAAAGTATGAAAGAGAAAGATATTCGTATTCAACGAATGCAAGATGCTGTAACTAAGAAAGACTCTGTAACACTAGCGCTTGTTACTAGCCTTAAAGGTGTTTTAGGGAACATGAGCGACGAAGACATAGAAATCAATGTTGAAAAAGGTGTTGTGTACGTTTCTATTTCTGACAAACTCTTGTTTAGAAGCGGAAGCTATACTGTCACCCAACGCGCTAAAGAAGTGTTAGGAAAGGTTGCCAAAGTAGTTAATGACAAACCAGAACTTGAGTTTATGGTAGAGGGACACACAGATAATGTGCCGATCAAATCTGAAGGCATTTTAGATAACTGGGATCTTTCTGTTAAACGTGCAACGGCTGTCGTGCGTATCTTAGAAAATGACTTTGGTGTTGCACCAGCAAGAATGACAGCAGCAGGACGTAGTTTCTATATCCCTATTGCGGATAATGATACTGCAGCGAATCGTGCTAAAAACAGAAGAACTCGTATCGTTGTTCTTCCGAAATTAGATCAGTTTTATGATCTTATAGAAAAAGGAATGCAAGCCGCAAACTAAGCTTAATTCTAAGAAGTATATAAGGGCTGCTCTATGCAGCCCTTTTTATTTTCATCATAATTTATCCTCTGTACAAAAGTGAAAATTTATTTGCAATGATGTATTTTTGCAGTCTATGGGTATAAAAGAAAACCTAAACAAACTACTTTCCAACATTTCCCCAAATATTACTTTGGTAGCCGTTTCTAAAACCAAACCTGAAAATGATTTGTTGGAAGCATATAATGCTGGACAACGCGATTTTGGCGAAAACAAAATCCAAGAAATGGCCTCTAAATGGGAGCAACTCCCCAAAGACATACGTTGGCACATGATAGGACATGTTCAAACCAATAAGGTAAAATACATGGCTCCATTTGTACACACCGTTCATGCCGTGGACAGCCTTAAATTACTTAAAGAAATACAAAAACAAGCCCTCAAGAATAACCGGGTGATAGAATGTTTAATTCAAATACGTATCGCCGAGGAAGAAACTAAATTTGGACTGCCCGAATCCGAATTGGAAAGCCTCTTGGAAGCCTCTAAAAATTTCCCAAACGTAATTATTAAAGGACTTATGGGGATGGCAACCTTCACAACAAATAACGATCAAATTCGAAAAGAATTTAAACAACTTGCTGCGTGTTTTAAAAGACATAAAGATTTGGAAATCTTATCTATGGGAATGAGTGGAGACTTCCCAATTGCTCTAGAAGAAGGCGCTACCATGATACGTGTAGGAAGTAAAATTTTTGGAGAACGCAATTATTGAGCATGTACGCTATCCTTGATATTGAAACCACAGGAGGGAATTATGATGAAGAAGGAATCACAGAGATTGCTATTTATCGTTACAACGGAGAAAAAGTTACCGATCAATTTAGCAGCTTGATCAACCCTCAGAGAGCAATTCAACCCTTTGTGGTAAAACTTACCGGGATTAATGAAAAAATGCTTCAAAATGCTCCCAAGTTTTTTGAAGTAGCAAAACGTATTGTAGAAATAACCGAAAACTGTGTGCTAGTTGCCCACAACGCTGCTTTTGACTACCGTATCTTACAAACAGAATTTAGAAGATTGGGCTTTCCTTTTGAACGAAAGACATTGTGTACTGTAAATTTATCTCAAGCCTTGCTTCCCGAGCAACCTTCCTACAATTTGGGAAAATTAATTCGAAATCTAGGCATCCCCTTTTCAGATCAACACCGAGCCCATGGTGACGCAAAAGTAACGCTAAAGCTTTTTGAACTCTTAATAGAAAAGGATGCGCAAAAAAAAATTTTAAAAAAGCACACCCTGTCCTTAAACCCAAATAAAGCTCCAAGAAAGTATTTAAGTATAATCGACCCGCTTCCCTCAGAAATGGGTGTTTATTACATACATAATGTAAAAAACGAGATCATCTACATTGGAAAGAGTAACAATATCAAAAAAAGAGTTTTAAGTCATCTAACAGGGGTTCAGAAAAAAGCCCTTGCTATTCAAAGAGAGGTCCATCACATTACCTACGCTTTAACTGGTGGGGAGCTGGTAACCCTTTTAAAAGAACAAAATGAAATAAAAGTCAATACCCCCGTTTTTAATAGAGCGATGAAGTATCGTTTATTCCCAATGGGTATTAGAATAGACTTTGGACAAACCTATCACAAGCTGATCGTAGAACAGATTCAATCGGAGCATACCTACCTAAATGTATACAAAAACAAAAAGGCTGCTAAAGCAGCTCTTTTCCGTTGGATGGATAAGTTTGGTATCTGCATGCAAAAAACGAGCTTAATGCATACTGAAAAAGCTTGCTTTAATTACGATTTAAAAAAATGCGATGGTGCCTGCATGGGAAAGGAATCGCCACAGGCTTATAATCAAAAAATTCAAAATATAATTGATTCATTCTCTTACCCCCATCCAAGTTTTTTATTGATCGAAAAAGGAAGAAAGAATGGAGAATCAGCATTTGTCTATATTAAAGATGCTGTATTTCAAGGTTATGGCTATTTTGAGCTAAATCATCAAATTAAAAATCAAAAGCAAATTTTATCCCGACTAGTCCCAATCCATGACAATCCAGATTCGCAAAAGTTAATTCATAGCTTTCTTTCGCGAAAAAAATATATTAAGTTAATACCTTTGCAAAAACAAACTGAAAAGAACCTAAATCTCAAAGCATCCAATTCCTGAAGTTTATAGAATGAAAAAGTGGCAGCATCGTTTACACAGCATCATTTATGAGGCAGATACTAAGGAAGGAAAACTTTTTGATGTTTTGCTATTAATAACCATCTTGTTAAGTGTCATTTTTGTTGCCCTAGAGAGTGTTGCTTCTATAGATGCGCAGTATCACGATTTTCTATATGCTGCTGAATGGATTGTTACCATCCTTTTTACAATAGAGTATGTTCTGAGAATCATTTGTGTTCAACGACCGTGGAGTTATATTTTTAGTTTCTATGGAGTGATTGATTTGATCTCTACTTTGCCCATGTATCTATCCCTGTTATTTATTGGAACACAAAGTCTTGTAGCCTTAAAAGCCCTTCGATTACTTCGGGTATTTCGAATTTTAAAACTTACTCCCTATATCGGAGAATCAAACACTTTATTAAAGGCGCTTCGTTCCAGTCGTGCTAAAATTGCTGTTTTTATTTTTGGAGTGCTTGTCTTGTGTATTATCTTCGGCACCCTTATGTATCTGATAGAAACAAAAGAAAGTGGCTTTACCAGTATCCCAAGAAGTATTTACTGGTGCATTGTAACTCTAACTACAGTAGGCTATGGTGACATTGCTCCTCAAAGTCCCTTAGGACAACTTCTTGCCTCATTGATTATGATATTAGGGTATGGCATCATTGCTGTCCCAACAGGAATAGTCACTGCAGAAATGTCCAAAAAATCAAAAATAGATACCAATACCCAAGCTTGCCCTTTCTGTATGACCAGTCAACATAAAGAAAATTCAATTTATTGCCACCAGTGTGGAAAACCCTTAAACAATGTCAACTAAAACACTCATTTACATTGCAGGACCTACAGGTGTAGGGAAAACCAAACTCAGTCTAGGTTTAGCAAAAGCTTTAAATACCGAAATCATTTCTTGTGATTCGCGTCAATTTTATAAAGAAATGCAAATAGGTACTGCTGTTCCTACTCGTGAAGAGCTTTCAGAAGTCCCCCATCATTTCATTCAACATAAATCCGTCAAGGATCTTTATACTGTTGGAGATTTTGAAAAAGAAGCATTAAAAAAAATTGACTTGCTATTTAAGACCAAGGAGACGATCATTATGGTAGGAGGCTCTGGAATGTATGCCGATGCAGTAATGTTCGGAATGGACGAATTTCCTGAAGTTCCAATTGAAATTCGAAATCAAATCAATGTTTTTTACCAAACTCATGGACTAAAAGCCTTGCAGCAATTACTCCTTGAAAAGGATCCAACCTACTACCGTCAGGTAGATATTAACAATCCTATTCGCATATTACGGGCCTTAGAAGTAAGTATTGCCTCTGACCAGCCCTACTCCTCTTTTTTAGGGAAACCTAGAAAAGAACGCAATTTTGTTTCTAAAATGCTGGTGCTTCACCGCCCAAGAACGGTTCTTTACGAAAAAATCAATACACGTGTGGACCAAATGATCGAAGAAGGATTAGAAAAGGAAGCCAGAAGTCTTTATCCATTTCGAGAATTATCTCCATTAAAAACAGTAGGGTATAAAGAACTCTTTCCTTATTTTGATGGTAATACAAGTTTTGAAGAAGCTGTAGCGGAAATCAAAAAAAACAGCCGGCGTTACGCTAAAAGGCAAATCACTTGGTTTAAAAAATACGACAATGCTTTCAGTTTTCCTGCCAATACTCCAGTAGAAGAGGTCTATGATCTTTTAACTGAAGAATGAGACTTTTCTAATAATTTATTTCTACACTCAAAATTCCCCACAATGCTTAACCTCAAAAATTTTTTATTTCTCATAGCCTTTGGTTTATTTTTTAGTTGTTCTACCGACCAGCCTACGGTTGCGGAGGAGCAGACAAACAATTCAACTAGTGAAGGTTCCATCCCAATGGAAATGCAACCCGAGACAACTAACAGTACTCTTTTAAATGTAGAAGAGGCTGTTACCCATAATGGCTCGCTACTACAATCTATTTTGAATTTAATAACTACAGAAGAACTTAATTTTACTTTTGAAAATGTAAGTAGTCAAAAAATCATTTACCAAACTCAAGATTTAGAGGGAAATTTAATTGAAGCATCAGGAGTTTTATTTCTGTCAACGACTAGTGCGCCTAAGGGAATCGTTTCTCTTCAACACAGCACCATAGAATCTAATGAAGAAGCTCCCTCAAACAGTACTGTGGGAGCGAATGAATACACGGTAGGAGCACTCTTTGCCTCCCTGGGCTATCTGACAATCATGCCCGATCATATAGGCTATGGAATTAGTAATGATCAACGCCACCCTTATGAACTTAAAGATGCCTATACCAATGCTACTTACGATTTACTCTTAGCAAGCCATGATTTTTTATCTAATAAGGGTATGGAAATACCCGAACCTTTGTTTTTGGTCGGCTATTCCAATGGAGCATACGCATCGCTTGCCTTGCACCAATTTATAGAAGAAGAAAGTGCTTTTGAAATTACGGAAACCATTGTAGGAGCTGGAGCTTATGATAAAACCAGATTTGTTAAGTCGCTTCTATCAACTGATCAAGATTTAGATTTTTTAGGAACCTATCTTTGGGTTTTAGATGTTTACAACAAAACCTATCCTAATTTAAATCGCCCCTGGAATGAATACCTTCAGGAACCTTATGCTTCTCAAGTAACAGCATTAGGTGATCTATCCTCATCTGTACCCCATGAACTGATTGATCTCAATGTTAAAAATCTATTTCTTGATACGTTCATCAAAGGCATCCTGGAAAATACAGATGAAGCCTTTCTAAATGCACTAGTAGATAATGATGTCCTCAATTGGACTCCCATCGCACCAATAAATCTATACCATGGAACAAAGGATAATTTTGTTTTTCCCTTAAATAGTGAAAATGCCTTTGAACAATTTCAAAGCAACGGTGCTACGGTAAGTTACCACCCCTTGGAAGAAGAGAGTCACAATTCTGCTGCTATTCCCTTTTTCATAGAAGTTTTGAAGAGGTTACAAGAGCTCTAATTTTAACTTACCTTTCATTACACAATTCAATTAGAATTTATTCAAACAAGAGCCGTAGGTTACTTTGATCCTGGATTTTCGATCTTTCTAGCAAAACAAGACGCTTGCTATCAATAACTTTGACCCACTAAATACAATAAAATGAAAGCCCAAATTACCAGAATCGTCCTAATTTTTATCCTTTTTGCCTCATGTAGTGCCCCAGAGCTTGAAGTTTCAGAACTTGAAACTACTTTTGAAAACAAGCTGGTCAATTCAAATAATTACTATATTTTTTCAAGTCAAATATTGAAATCCATTGCACAAAGGAACAGTAACGAGTCCTTACCCTATAGTTTTCGTGATGTTGAAGCAGTAAAAATTATATACAAAACCACCAACTATGATGGAGAAGAACTTGTAAGTTCGGGGGTATTGTTAATTCCTCAAATCTCCGGAAGTCTTCCCCTTCTATCTTTTCAACATGGCGAACTCTTTGGACAGGAAAACGCTCCCTCCAGATCCATTACGGGAGCGAATGACTTGACTCAAGCAGCAATTATAGCAAGTACGGGAATAGCCGTAATGGTTACAGATTACATTGGATACGGAAATTCTAGTTTACACTGGCATCCTTTTGAGCATAAGGAGTCCTTGGCACAAAGCAGTTTTGATATGTTACTCGCAAGTAAAGAATATTTAAAAGAACAAAGAATCAAAACCACCTCAAAACTTTTTTTATCAGGTTACTCTGAAGGTGGTATTGCTACTTTAGGGTTACAACAACTTTTAGAGGAAAAGACCTCTTTTAAGATCAGTAAAACAATACTGGGAAATGGAGCCTACTCAAAGTTAGAATGGGCTAAAGAGATTTTACAAAACCATCAAGACTCTAAACAACTTCGCTATTTTATACGTATGCTTCACAGTTATAATAGAATCTATCCAGAGCTCAACCGCCCTTGGGATTTTTATCTGAATAAATCGTATACAGATTTGATGCCTGTTATTGATCGACTCGTGGATTTACCCGATGCAGAGATGAATCCTTCTGTTTTATTCACCCCAGAATTTATAGCGGGCATTGTCAATGAATCTGATCAAGCTTTTATCGCTGTCTTACAAGAAAACCAAAGTACAAACTGGCAATGGCAAGCTCCCATTCATTTTTTTAGAGGCTCAGAAGACGCATTATTGAGTCCTATTAATACTTTACTGGCGAGTCAAACCATTGAAAATGCTGGAGGAAAAGTAGATACCACGATATTAATTGGTGAAGATCATGAAAGTGTAATCCTCCCATTTACATTAAATATTTTAAAGGAAATCAATTACAATTTGTTTTAAAGGGAGTTTAAATAGCTTTCTACATTTGTTTGGATTCGTGAAGCTACATTTTCAAGCGAAGCCCTGACAAAATTTGTTCCTGTTATTTTTTCAAATAATTCTATATAGCGTTCTGAAATAGAATTGATTCGATCATCATCCATTTCCGGAAGGGTTTGCCCTTCTAAACCTTGGAATCCGTTGCTAATGAGCCATTGACGAACAAATTCCTTTGAAAGTTGCTTTTGAGCCAATCCTTGAGCTTGGCGCTCTTGATAACCCTCTTCGTAAAAATAACGAGAGGAATCAGGTGTGTGGATTTCATCAATTAGTACAATTTCTCCATCCTTTGTTTTTCCAAATTCGTATTTGGTATCTACCAATATCAAACCTTGCTTTTTAGCAATCGCAGTTCCACGTTCAAAAAGCTTATAGGTGTATTGTTCCAAAACCTCATAATCCTCTTTACTTACGATCCCTTGAGCTATGATTTCTTCTCTAGAGATATCTTCATCATGTCCTTCTTCTGCTTTGGTAGCTGGCGTTATTATAGGTTGAACAAATGGATCATTTTCTCTCATTCCTTCGGGAAGAGCTACCCCACATAAACTTCGCAATCCACTCTTATAGGTTCTAGCAGCATGACCTGTCAAATAACCTCGGATCACCATCTCTACTTTAAAGGGCTCACAAGCTTTTCCTATGGAAACATTGGGATCAGGACTTGCCATTAACCAATTGGGAGCTATGTCTGCTGTTGCTGCTAACATTTGGGTTGCAATTTGATTTAGAATTTGCCCCTTGTAAGGGATGCCTTTGGGTAAAACGACATCAAAAGCCGATAATCTATCGGTGGCCACCATAACCAGCAAATCGTTTTCTAAACGATAAACTTCCCTTACTTTACCTGTGTATTTTGATTGCATTCCTTCCAGTTTTAAGTCGGTATGCATAAGTGTTTTTGTCATAGCTAATTGTCGTGTTCAATGGTTTTATAGGCATCGATTATTTTTTTGACAAGAGGATGCCGAATAACGTCCTTATCATCCAAATAGACGATCCCAATACCATCGGAATTTTTTAAAATAAGTAAGGCTTCTTTAAGTCCTGAAATCATTCTTCTGGGTAAGTCAATTTGTCCGGGATCTCCCGTAATCATGAACTTTGCATTTTTACCCATTCGGGTTAAGAACATTTTCATTTGGGAATGAGTAGAATTTTGAGCTTCGTCTAAAATTACAAATGCGTTGTCTAAGGTTCTTCCCCGCATAAATGCCAAAGGAGCAATTTGAATAATCCCTTTTTCAATATGGCTTTGTAACGTTTCATTAGGGATCATATCCCTTAGTGCATCATAGAGGGGTTGCATGTAGGGATCCAATTTTTCGTTGAGATCCCCTGGGAGAAAGCCCAAATTCTCACCCGCTTCTACAGCAGGCCGTGTTAAAATGATGCGCCTCACTTTTTTCTCTTTCAAAGCTTTAACGGCTAATGCGACACCTGTATAAGTCTTCCCGGTTCCAGCCGGGCCGATTGCAAAAACCATGTCATTTTTATGCATAGCTTCTACTAATCGCTTTTGATTGAAGGTCTTAGCTTTAATGATCCTGCCGCCTACACCGTGCAAAATCATCACTTCTGTACCTCCATTTAGTGCCTCTTTATCTTGCTCTCCAGCGATCAAGATGCGCTCAATGATTTCATCATTTAATATGTTGTATTTACCAAAATGAGCAATCAGCATATCGGTGCGCTTTGAAAACTCCTTTAGTATCATCTCTTCTCCGTAGGCTTTTAGTGTATTCCCACGTGCTACAATTTTAATTTTTGGAAAGTAAGTACGTAGCTTTGCTATATTTGCGTTTTGATCCCCAAAAAATTCTTGAGGATTTACTTCAGACAAATCAATTTTTATTTCATTCAAAGGCTACAAGTTTAAAATGGTTTATTTTTGTAAACGGGCTTGCTTGATGCATATAAAAATAGATAATTTTAACTTAAATAATTATATAAAATAGACTTTATGGCCATCGTAACTTTAACGACAGATTTTGGACATAAAGATTATTCTGTATCGGTAATAAAAGCCGCTCTATTAAATCAAATTCCAGAGGTAACCGTTGTTGATATTTCTCATGAGATCAGTCCCTATAATGCCTCAGAAACAGCCTATATCTTAAAAAATGCTTTTAAGGCTTTTCCTGAGGGAAGTATTCATATTATTGGAGTTGAATCCGAATGGACACCTGAAAACAAACACCTCGCTATGGAGTTTGAGGGACATTTTTTTATAGGTGCCGACAATGGTATTTTTTCAATGATAAAAGAAGATCTAAAAGCCGATAAAATTGTGGAGATTACCATTCACAAAACTGTATTAAGTTCCTTTCCTGTTTTAGATGTTTTTATCCATGTTGCTGCTCATATTGCTCGAAAAGGCACTTTGGAAGTTATTGGCAAAACAATTACTGAAATTAAAGAACTTACCAATATCAATCCCGTGATCAATCCTGAAGGAAATCAAATTTTAGGCAGTGTCATTTATATTGACAATTACGGAAACTTAATTACAAATATTAAAAAAACACTTTTTAACGAAATTGGAAAATCTAGAAGTTTTACCATCTTTGCCCGTACAGTAAAATTTAAAACAATTTATAAAGGCTACAGTGAAGCAATAGACTTTGGCTTGCCTAAAACCAAACGAGAGGAAGATGGTAAAAAGTTAGCCATCTTCAATTCTGCTGGTCATTTAGAGTTAGCCGTATATAAAAGTAATCCACTAACGGTAGGTGGAGCAGGCTCCCTTTTTGGTTTGGATTATAGAGATCCTGTACGAGTTCAATTTGATTAGCTATGTGGAGTATCGCAAAAAGAGAATTACGTTTTTACTTTAGCCACCTTACGGGATATCTGGTCTTGGGGAGCTATTTACTCATCAATACACTCTTGTTATGGTTTTTT
>JALRDC010000013.1 GCA_023262245.1 Flavobacteriaceae bacterium | reverse complement strand
CCTTATCAATAGCTTGTGAGATATAATCATGTCCATCAACCTGAACTCCTTTTTGAGCAATAAATAGCCCCCCTTTCTTTACATTTCTACTGTCAAAACTCAATGAGGTCACTCTTACCGAAGGAGTGCCAGAAATCCCCTCAATTGCCACTTTATACAATAAATCTTTTAAGGTCTTCATGATAGCTCCAAAATGATTTTTTGTTGTTTTTGAATCGGAGTTCCTGCCTTGGGACTTTGGAATTTTACTAGCCCGGTTCCTTTTACTACTACTTTATAACCTTCTCTTTCTAAAGTTTCCACTGCCTCTTTCTTACTTAAGCCAGCAAGGTTAGGCATTACTTTTTCATCTTCTAAAACCTTATTCTCTATTTCTAAGATTGCCAAATCTGTTGACTTGATAGTTACTTCATAAGGAATGTCGTTAAATATTTTTTTTGCGATAGTCTTAAAAACAGGAGCTGCTACTGTGGCTCCATAATAACCTTTTGATTTGTTTGGCCTATGAATGACAACGATACAGGAATATTTTGGTTTCTCTACAGGATAATAACCCACAAAGCTTGAAATATATTGAATTTCATCTGTGGTATAATCAACTTGACACGTACCTGTCTTCCCTGCCATTGTAAGCATGGGGTCTTTTATGCTATATCCTGTTCCCCATTTTTTATCAACCACATTAAACATCATCTGCTGGACCTTGGATAAAGTTTCTTGTGAACAGATGGAAGGATTTAAAACTTTTTTAGAAAAAACTTTTGTTGGAGCCGTCCCGAAATTGCTGATCTTATTTAAAAAACGAGGCTTTACCATCTCACCATTATTCGCTATGGCATTATAAAAAGTCAATGTTTGTAAAGGAGTTAGACTAACCCCGTAACCATAGGCCATCCATGGCAGGTCCAAACCATCCCAGTCTGTATCGGTAGGGTAAGGAATCTTTGGAAGTCCTTCCCCTCGAATGGGCAATCCTAAAGGCTTATTGATTCCCATATTGTAAAGCCTATCGACAAATTTTTTAGGTTCTTCTTTATAGTTATCATAAACAATCTTAACCAGACCTACATTGGATGAAACTTCAAATGCCTTGGCCGCTGTTATTGTCCCATAACCTCCTCTTTTAGAATCTTTTACTCTGTACTTACCATAAAACATCATCTCTCCATTGCCTGTTTCTATGAGAGTGTTTTGATCGATTACCTTATCCTCCAAAGCAGCAATCATTCCCATTAATTTAAAAGTTGAACCTGGTTCGTGTGCTTCTCCTACTGCATAGTTTAATTTTTCGAAATACTTCCCTTGTTCTGTTCTTCCCAGATTTACTATAGCTTTAATTGCTCCTGTTTTAACCTCCATTACCACCACAGTTCCATGCTCTGCTTCAAATTCTTCCAATTGGGACAACAGCGCAGTATGGGCTATGTCTTGAATATTCACATCAAGTGTTGTGTAAAGGTCATAACCCTCTGTGGGCTCTTTTTCGTTGGAATCGCTAATGGGCTTCCACTGTCCATTGGCTATTTTTTGTTTGAGTCGCAACCCGTAATCTCCTCTTAAGTATTCTGAAAAAGCACCTTCTAGTCCAACTCGAAAGAAAGTACCGTCTTTATCCTGTTTTTCATATCCTATCGTTCGCTCTGCAATTTTACCCAGCGGGTGTTCTCGCTTGATCTCCTGTTCTACGATTAATCCACCTCGATATACGTTTTGATTAAAAATAGGAAAGGTTTTATAGCGCTGGTATTCCGAATAAGAAAGGTCCTTATCAACCAACCAGTAGCGGTTTTTTTGTCTTCGTGCCTTTTCTAAATTTTTTAAAATTTGCACAGCATTTTGATTACCAACTAAAGCCATAGAATCTGCTAAAGCTTTTTTGAAAGCATCAAATAAATGTGTCGAAGGAGTAACAGCATCCCAATGCAATTCATAACGCGGAATGGACGTTGCAAGGATGTTCCCATCTGCAGCATAAATATTTCCCCTACTAGGCTCTAAAACTACATTTTTTACCAGCCCTTCTGGATCTAAACCTAATCCTTTTGTACTTTCATAAAACTGTATGTAAATCAGTTTGCCTATTAATACCAATGCAAAAACAAAAAGTACACTTGCAAGCAAATAAAATCGATGCATCAACACTTTAGAAAAGCTTTGCTGATCATTCATTAGTGACTGATATTTTAATTGGAGGTTGGGTCGCTGGTCCTAAGCCTTTCTCGACCAGAAGTCGGGTTACGGTAGATTCTTTCTTTAAAACTAATAGTTGTTTCTTAGCTTCTATAAAATCACTTTTCAAAGCTTTTATCTCCGTATTTAAAGCGGCTATTTTGAATATTTTATTGTCTGCACTATGACCACTTGAAATCATTATTACGGCTAATGCAGAAAGAAAAAGAATCATCCGCCAATTTTTTAAGGCATCTTCTTTTATCAAAAAATCTATATTTAGGATGGATCTCAGACTCTTCATCTTTTTTCTGCTATTCTTAATTTAGCGCTACGTGCTCTCGAATTTTCTTGAATTTCTTCTTCCGTTGGAACAAGTAACTTTCCAATTTTTTTTAAGGGACTTAAGGAATTTCCGAAAAAATCTTTCTCTTCCTTACCTTCAAAATTTCCTGATTGAAAGAATCTCTTCACGATTCGGTCTTCAAGGGAATGATAAGAAATACAGACCAGCCTAGCCTTGGGCTTAAGTACTGAATTTGCTTGTTCTAAAAAAACCTTTAAAACTTCTAACTCTTGGTTGACCTCTATGCGAATTGCCTGAAAAATCTGAGCTAAAATCTTATTCTCAAATCTCTTTGGCAGCAATGATTTAACTGCTTTTATTAAATCTGTGGTTGTTTCTATCTTGTTTTCGGCTCGGACTTCGACTAGCTTATTCGCAATTTTTTTAGCGTTTCTCAATTCTCCGAATTGAAAAAATATTTGAGCCAGTTGCTCTGATGAATATTCGTTAAGAACTTGATATGCATTTAATGCTTGAGATTGATTCATTCGCATATCCAACCTTCCTTCTTTTCTGATAGAAAATCCTCGAGATCCTTCATCAAACTGATGAGAGGAAACTCCAAAGTCTGCAAGAATTCCATCAACTGCACTTACTTTATAAAATTTTAAATATTGTGCAAGGTGACTAAAGTTTGCCGCTACAAAGGTAAACCGATCATCCTTTAGGGTATTTTTTGAAGCGTCGGCGTCTTGATCAAACCCAAAAAGTTTTCCTTCTGAGTTTAACTGCTCAAGAATAGCTCGGGAATGACCTCCCCCACCAAATGTAACATCAACATAAATCCCTTCAGGTTGAATCTTTAGCCCCCGAAGTGCCTCTTTAAGCAAAACTGGATTATGATATTGTGTCTTCATTTTTATCTCCCATAACTTCTTCCGCTAATTCCCCAAAATCAAGGGTAGCTTCATCTATTGCTTTCTCATAAAGCGATTTATCCCAGATCTCAAGAATGTTAATTGCTGATGACACAACAATCTCTTTCCCAATCTGTGCGTGTTTTACCAGGTCTTTTGGTATAAGTAGTCGTCCCGAGACATCCATTTCAACTGTTTTTACCCCAGCAGTAAAGCGCCGAATAAAATCATTGTTCTTCTTGTTAAATCGATTCAAACCATTGATTCGCTCCATTAATTTGATCCATTCATTCATTGGGTATAATTCCAAACAAGGATTGAATACAGCTCTTTTCAAAACAAAACCACCCGTGACGACATTTGCCAATTGCTTTTTAATGGCAATCGGCATCATGATCCGGCCTTTGGCATCTGCTTTACATTCGTATGTTCCAATGAGGTGTTGCAACGCTTTAAAATGATTTGTATCAAATATAATTGATATTTACCACTTTTTACCACAATTTACCACATTGTTAATAAGTTTTCCCACTGCTTTTTAGATTTGGTTCTTTTTTTTTGAGAAAAAAATAAAAAGCACACTAAAATGTAATTGTCTATATTTGGATAGCAATAAATGTTGGAAAAGGGCATAATGAATAAGATTATACAAGATGAAGAATTCCGTTATATAGAATCGGGTAAGGGACAGCCTTTAATAATTCTTCACGGCTTGATGGGTGGTTTGAGCAATTTTAAGGGAGTCTTAGAACATTTTCCGAATAATGGATATCAAATAATCATACCTGAGCTTCCTGTTTACAGCTTGCCTATTTTAAATACTTCTGTTAAATCTTTATCTGAATTTCTTTATGATTTTATCTCTCACAGAGGCCTTAAAGATGTAATTCTTTTAGGAAATTCTCTGGGAGGTCATGTAGGTTTACTCTTTACAAAAAACCATCCTGAATTAGTTAAAGGCCTTGTGCTTACAGGCAGTTCAGGACTTTATGAGAACAACCTTGGGGATGGTTATCCAAAACGTGGAGATTACGACTATATTAAGAAAAAAAGTGAAGCCGTTTTCTACGATCCCAAAATTGCAACCAAAGAAATCGTGGATGAAGTTTTTGAGTCTGTAAATGACCGCAACAAGCTCGTACGCACTTTGGCTTTAGCAAAGAGTGCTATTCGTCATAATATGGCTAAGGAATTACCAAAAATGAAAACTCCAACCGCCATCATTTGGGGAAAACAAGACAGTGTAACCCCTCCTAATGTTGCAGAAGAATTTAACAATCTTTTACCTGATTCTAATCTTTATTGGATCGATAAATGTGGACATGCTCCAATGATGGAACACCCTTTAAAATTCAATACCATTCTTCAGCATTGGCTAGAAGCTAGAAAGTTCTAGAAAGTATGCACATTAAATCTGCCCAATTCGTCATCAGTAATTCCGATGTGGATAAATGCCCCCCATCCCTGCTCCCTGAATATGCCTTTATAGGGAGGTCAAATGTTGGGAAATCTTCGTTGATCAATTCTATTTGTAATAAAAAAAGTTTAGCTAAAACTTCCTCAAGACCCGGAAAAACGCAGTTAATAAATCACTTTTTGATTAATAATAATTGGCATTTGGTTGATCTTCCTGGTTATGGTTATGCACGTGTTTCCAAAACACAAAAAAAAGTATTTCAGAGCTTTATTACCCAATATTTTAAGAAGCGAAAACAATTAATGAACGCTTTTTTATTGATTGACGTAAGACACCAACCTCAAACTATTGATCTAAACTTCATGCAGTGGTTAGGTGAGAATCAAATCCCTTTTTCGTTGGTCTTTACCAAAGCAGATAAACTCAAACCTAGGGCTTTAGAAAAAAACATTCGGGATTACACTAGTGCAATGCTGGCTTCAGCTTGGGAAGAATTGCCTCCTGTTTTTGTTACTTCTTCATTGCAGCGAACAGGGGGAGAGGAGCTATTGAACTATATTGACCAACTTAATAGTCTTTATCACTCAAATTAAATTATCAAGATTTTTTTAAGTCTAATTTTTCTGCAAAATAATCACAAAAATCTTTCATAGTTGCTGTCATCTTTTCATCTTGAGTAGCCCTGTAGAAAGTGTCGCTAAGAGACACCAAAGTTTGATGAAAAAAAAGCTGCATTTGATCCACAGGCATCTCTTTAACCCACAAATCCATTTTTAAAGTTTCTTGATTTTCCGAATCCCAAAACGACAATAATATGGCTTTTGTATCCATATCGGAAACCCCACCATCCGGCGCAGTCCATTTCATCTCTTCAGGAACATTGTTTTCATCCAAATTGACATCAATTGTAATTTTAGTTTTCTTGTGAATAGCCATTAGCGCTTGGGTTTGTATTTAGATTGATTGAAAAGTTGTTGTGCAGGTAGTTTAATGAGGTCTTCAATAGTTGTTTCGGGCTGTTGTTCGCGGTATTTCCTCACAATTTGCCAGCCAATCCATCTACCTATTCTCCCTGGTGACTCGTTGTCTAGTTGCAAATAAAATTTTGAGAAGGGAGCGGGCTCCAAAAAGCGCTCTACCCACTCCGGATCCGTTTGATATAAGACTTGTTTTTCTATAAAATATTGCCATATATAAACTTCATTCTCTTTGACCCATTCCAACTCCGCTTCGGCATAAGCTATTTTAATAGCCTCTTTTTCATCAGGCAACAAAAGATCTTGGAGATACATCTTCTTCCCTTCATAGAGCATCTGTGCTAAAAATGTGCGGTTCTCAGGAGGTGGCATAATGTAAGTGCTAAACTTTTCAACTATTTGAGAAGGAATGTATTTTGGATCCAATTCCTTACGTATATAGTTTGGAATTCCTTCATATAATGGATGATCTTCACCTAAGAAAGTGTCCAAAGACAACAATAATAAACTGTCTGAGTAAACTGTTTTAATTTGATAATCCACATTGTTTGTCAGGGTAATGATTTGAGGAATTTTAGTTTTTGGAAAATAATATTTTATGTGCTTAAACAAACGGCTCACCTTCTTTTCTAGGGGTTGAATTTCGGAAAACACTTTTGTAACTGCTTCTTGTAAAAGCAACTGTAAACTATCATTTTGTCTATTAATCCAAACACTGTCCGAAAATTGTTTTGGAAACAAAAAAGGATACTCTTTCTTAAGCTGTGGTATGACTTCTGGTGGCTGATTATAAAATTTTAAATCAAAACGATCAAATGTCAGGGAAATAGGAAGTGCTTCGATTTTATCATTATTGCTATTTTCATTTTGACAAGACAGAAAAAAAAGAAATAAAATAAGAAATGCTACAAAAGGTTGACAAAAAGAAAAAAAAGCGCGAAGTATGGACTTTAGATTTGTAATCATGCCTGCAAATACTGTAATTTTGAGACAAATTTACTCGCTATAAACGATTTAATGATGAAATCAGCTGAAAAAGTCGAAAACCATATTACCAACTGGCTCAAAACCTATTTAAAAAATGCCCGAATGGAAGGCTTTGTTGTGGGAATATCGGGAGGGATCGATTCTGCAGTTACTTCAACCTTATGTGCAAGAACTGGACACCAAGTACTCTGTTTAGAAATGCCCATCCAGCAGGAAACAAATCAGGACAATCGGGCAAAAAATCACATCAAATGGCTAAAAGAAAACTATTCGAATGTAACTTCTGAACGCCTTAACTTAGACACAGTCTTTTCTTCTTTTCTAGACATCTTACCCCCCACAGAGGATGCTGATGTTCAATTTTTAAGTTTAGCCAATACCCGAGCCCGTTTTCGCATGAGTAGTTTATATTATTTCGCGGGTTTAAAGAACTATTTAGTTGCTGGTACAGGAAATAAAGTTGAAGACTTTGGAGTAGGTTTTTATACCAAATACGGAGATGGCGGTGTGGATCTAAGTCCTATAGCTGATCTCAATAAAACACAAGTTTTTGCCTTAGGAAAGCACCTGGGAGTCATTGAATCCATTCAAAATGCAGCACCTACGGACGGTCTTTGGGGAGATGATCGAACAGATGAAGACCAACTTGGCGCCACCTATCCAGAATTAGAATGGGCTATGGAAGCACATGAGAACCGTCTTGAGAAAGATCAGTTTTCAGAACGTCAAAAAATTGTTTTTGATCTCTACTTAAAACACCATCAGCGCAATCAACACAAAATGCTTCCTATTCCTGTTTGTGAAATTCCTGCAGAATTCTTGTAAATATTTATTATATTGCTATAAAAGGACCCTAAATTCTTAACAAAAATGCTAAAACTTGTACTACTAGACCCGCATCCTGTGGTTCAAAAAGGTTTTAAAACCTTTTTTAAAAAAACTGAAAATATAACTGTTTGTGGAACCTTCTCAAAGATTAACGAACTCTTTGACTTTCTTGAAGAAAACACGATTGATGTTGTTGTATTAGAAATGGAGCTTCCAGATGGCAGTGCCGTACAAACCATCCGTAGAATTAAAGAAAAATATCAAAATGTTTTGGTTTTGATTTTTACTTCTTTACCTCAATCCATCTATGGAATTTCATTGCTTAAAGCAGGTGCCGTGGGTTATTTATCAAAGCAAGTAAGCCAAAGGGTAATGATCGAAGCCATAGAAAAAGCAGTTAAATTAGGCTATCATATTACTTCTAATTTTGCAAATGAAATCAGCAATAATATTGACCTCAACCGGCCTAGGAATGCCTACGGAACCCTCTCTTCAAGAGAAATTGAGGTCTTGAAATATTTAGTGGAAGGCAAACGCAATATTGATATTGCCCAAACCTTAAAAATCAACCAAAAAACGGTGAACACTTATAAAAGTAGATTGATGAAAAAACTGGATGTTAAAAATCAAGTGGATCTTTTCCAACAAGCACGAAACTTAGAATTGCTTTAAATCACTCTATTTAATTTTTTAGAAAGTAACTTTTTGAGATTTTGATATTGCATCACCTCTTCGAGAAACTCTATTTTTTCTGATTCCTCTTCTTTGGCAATGGTCATTAAATTTTGAATTTTTTGATCTACCAAATAGCGACGAAAAGTTAAAATAGTTTCTGTAACAAGCTGTCCAACAACACTTTTCCTGTCTTTTACGAAAATATTCTTCTTTTCCCAATCGTGAAGTTGATACTCTTCATCTGCCAATAACATATCCGTGAGAATTTTTCCAATATTGGGATCTTCCTGTTGAATCATTTTTTCAGGTTTTACTTCTCCTTCTCGTTGAAATTTTTCAATAAGTTGCGTGTATAAGGTTTGAAATTCAGGTTGGATCATTTCTACTTCATCTTGTTGTAAGTCCAAAAAAACCTTTTCATACACCTTAGATTGTATCGTTTTTGATTCTTCTATTAAATTTCCCTCTTCATCAGAAAAGACCAAAAGTTCATCAAAAAAAGCTTCATCATTTCCGTACTGAATGAGAATACTAATGATTTGTTTTTCAAGTATTAATAGTGGATTATTCGCAGAAGGCTTGATATTACTTTTCTGAAGGGGTAAATCTTGTTTAACTGCGGCAGGGGCTATCTTGCGAACCGGAACCGATTTTTTATTTTTCTCCTTAGCAAGGGTGTTGAACAAGACCGCCTCGGAGACCTCCATCTGGAGGGCGCACTCCCTTAGATAAATTTCCTGTTTTATGGCATCCGGTATTTTTGAAATACTTTGTACAATTTCTCTTACGGTTGTTGCCTTTTTGACAGGATCGTTTGCTGCTTCTTGAAGAAGTAAATCTGTTTTAAACTGGATAAAGTCTTTGGCTTGTTCAGACAAATACGATTTAACTTCTTCTAAACTATGGGTCTTGGCAAAGCTATCGGGATCCTCTCCCTCTGGAAAGGAGCAAATTCGAACATTCATTCCTTCCTCTAAGATTAAATCGATTCCTCTTATGGCAGCCCTAAGTCCTGCAGCATCTCCGTCAAAAAGTACCACCACATTAGAAGTAAGTCTTCGAATCAAACGTATTTGTTCCGGAGTAAGTGCTGTACCAGAAGAAGAGACTACATTTTCTACTCCCTTTTGATACATTTGGATGACATCCGTATAGCCTTCTACTAGATAACAAACATCCTCTTTTGCGATAGCTTTTTTAGCTTCATAAATCCCGTATAGAACTTGGCTTTTATGGTAGATTTCGCTTTCAGGAGAGTTGAGATATTTTGCCGTTTTGGTAGTTGAAGAAAGGATTCTCCCTCCAAATCCTTGCACACGACCAGCCATACTTCGTATTGGAAAAATGACGCGCCCTCTAAATCGGTCTACCGCACCTCGTTCGTTTTTAATTACCAAGCCTGTCTCCACAAGATATTCTTCAGCATAACCCGCTTTGGTTGCTCGTTTATAAAAATGATCCCGTTGTTCCGCAGCATATCCCAATCCAAAAAATTGAATGGTTTCGTCGGTAAAGCCTCGCTCTTTTAAGTAAGTAAGACCAATGGCCATACCTTCTGAAAATTCTACCAAGTCTTTAGAAAATTGTTCTTGAGCAAACTTATTGACCAGATAAAGACTTTCCCGACGATTCATCTGCTCCTTCTCCTCAGAACTTTGTTCGGTCTCCTCGATTTCAACATTATATTTTTTTGCTAAATACCTAATGGCCTCGGGATAAGTAAAGTGTTCGTGCTCCATTAAAAAAGCAACCACATTGCCCCCTTTACCACTACTGAAATCTTTCCAAATTTGCTTTACTGGAGAAACCATAAAACTTGGAGTTTTCTCACTATTAAAAGGACTTAATCCCTTATAGTTGGCGCCAGATTTTTTTAACTGCACGTAGTCTCCAATCACCTCTTCTACTCGGGCAATTTCGTAGACTTTATCTATGGTAGATTGTGCAATCAATGGTACAGTTTATTTCTTACGATCAACTACGTAAGTTACCAAATTTGCGAGTGCCTCCTTATACTCGTTATCAGGATATTTCGATAAAAGCTCTAATGCAGCATCTTTATAATGAATCATTTGACGCTCGGCATATTCTAAACCACCTTGATCTTTAACGAATTGAATCACCTCCTTAACTCGTTTTTTATCGGTGTTATGACGCTTAACAGAATCGATGAGCCAGTTCCGCTGCTTTTTATCCGCCTTATTGATAACATGAATTAGCGGCAAGGTCATTTTCTGTTCTTTGATATCAATACCCGTAGGCTTACCGATTCG
>JALRDC010000142.1 GCA_023262245.1 Flavobacteriaceae bacterium | reverse complement strand
GCTAAAGAAACCCCCAGGCAGAAACTGATCAGTTTGATGTATCTGGTATTTATTACCATGCTTGCACTAAATGTAAGTAAAGAAGTATTAGATGGATTTGGTCAGATGTTTGAAAAAATTTCAGACGCCAACGAACGTGTTGCTGTAAGTAATAATGCCCTATTGGAAAACATTATAGTTAATGCTGAGGAGAAAGGCGGGAAATGGATCGGACATAAAAAAACTGCCGAAGAAATTAAGAAAGTGTCGGATGCATTTTACAATGCAATTGAAGACCTTAAGAAAAGAATCACCGAAAAACAAAGAGAAAAAGACCCAGATTTGAAAGAATTTTCTCAGATGGATAAAGGTGAAGCGCTAGATGTTATTTGGTTTAAAGAAGGATCGGACGATGCAAAACAAAAGTTCATCGAAATGATTCAAGACTATAAAATGGACGTTATTCAAGTTTTTGGAAGCCGCTATCCAGAGTCTATAGAAATGGTTGAGGCCCGTTTTTTTACAGGTGACCAAAACAATAACATAAAGAATCGAGATGATATTGATGAACCTTGGCTAGATGCGAGTTTTAAAGGGTTTCCTTTGATTTCCTCATTGGCAAAATTGACCATGATGCAGAACGATATTCGTCAAACAGAACATGACGTTTATACCACTCTTATGGGAAAAGAGTTAACGATGTCTTCGAAAGTAAACCAATCGAATTATACCAGTTTACTTGTCACCGAAAAAGGAGCGTACTATCAAGGAGAAAAATTTGATGGAAGCGTCATTTTAGGAAGAAAAGGAGGTGCCCAAAATCCAAATGGTGTTTCCTTAAAGATTGACGGAAGAAACTTAAGAGAGAACGAATACGATTTAATTCCAGGAGGAGTAAAATTGAATATAAGTGCTGGAAATCCTGGAGACCATCTTATCGAAGGGGATTTAATCTTTTTAAATGATGGGGAAGAGTCCAAAATTAATGTAAATCAAACCTTTACTGTAATTTCGAAACCCAATTCCGCAGTAATCTCTGCAGATAAAATGAATGTGGTTTATCGCGGGGTTCAAAACCCTATGACCATCTCTATTCCAGGGATACAAGACAGTAAAATTAATGCTTCAGCTCCGGGACTCAAACGAGTTAGAGGCAGTAAGTACAACCTGTTTCCAAGTACTGGAAGAGAAGTTAAAATCAACGTTTCTGGAACACTGCCTGATGGAAATCGTGTTTCCTCGGTATCAACATTTAGAATCAAAGAGATTCCCAAGCCCGCGGGATATTTTCGTGGTAAGTCAGGATCCTTTACCATACCAAAGTCTAGTTTAGAACGAGGAACGGTGGAAGCCCGATTGGAAGACTTTGATTTTGATCTGCCATTACAAACAAAATCTTTTCGATTTAGAGCACCTGGGCAGCCTAGTGTTGTAGTTAACGGAGACAAGCTTGACAGCAAAGCTAGGTCTATGTTGAGTCGAATTAAAAACGGGCAAACTGTAATTATTTCTGATATTGAAGTAATAATTCCTTCAAATCCGAGTTATAAGCTTGGACAAACGTCACCAATTTCGATTACAGTTAACTAATTTTTAAACTCATGAAGAAATTCGTATTAAATGTTTTAGTCTTGGCTCTACTAAGTATGAGCTATGGTTTTGCTCAATCCAACTTGCTGAACGCTAAAGTACCGCAAGAAGTTGGACAAGTTAATGAACAACAGATTGAAGCGGATAATGCGAATCCAATTGAGTATGGTTTTGTAGATGATCGTGATGTTCTTTGGTCTAAAACAATCTGGGAAATTATTGACCTAGACGAAAGAATTAACTTCCCTTATTATTATCCAACAAAAAATAATGGCTATTTGTCAAATAACAGACAATCCTTATTTAGATTATTGATGGATAACATCCAAGAAGGAAACATTACGGAGGTTTATGCTACGGACTATTTTAATGAGAAACTTACCTATGAGGACCTAAAGCCAATATTGGAATACAGCGTTTTAACAGAAGATGGAAGAAGAAAATCAAATTCTGGAGAAGAAGTATCTCAAGATGATTATGATACGTATATCATTGATTCTTTTAAAGTTACACAATACTTTGTTAAAGGGACTTGGTACTTTAATAAAAGGTTAGGGGAAATGAAATACAGACTTCTTGGAATCGCACCTGGGGCACCAGATGTTTCTACTTTAGCTGATTCTTCTTCTGAGAAGGTCATCATACCTTTATTTTGGGTTTGGTTTCCGGATGCTCGAGAAACATTAAACAAACACAAAGTTTTCAACCCTCGTAATTCTTCTCAGCCCATCACTTTTGACATGATGTTAAATTCACGAAGGTTTAATGGAACCATCTATAAGGAAGAGAACGTTTATGAAGATCGTGAAGTTAAAGAATATATTTATGAAGATGCATTACGACAACTTTTAGAATCAGAACGTATCAAGTCTGTCATTAGAGATTTTGAACAAGATATGTGGAATAACTAAATTGGTTCTTTTTATAAGAACAAGCGCTATTGGTAACAATAGCGCTTTTTTTATAATATTTTTATAGAGATGAAACATTCCTTAATTGTAGGTTGCGGACTGGCAGGGTTCCACTATGCCAACACTTTGCAAAAAGAAAAGAAAGATTTCTATATCATTGCCGATCAAGCTGAAGGAGCCAGTAGAAACGCTGGGGGGGTTCTTAACCCAACTGTTTTAAAACGCTATACCATGGCTTGGAAGGGAACCCTATTTTTTGACGCTGCCCTTGCTGTATATAAACAATTTGAGAAACAAAAGCACACTTCTGTTTTTAAAGAACTACCTATTCACCATTATTTTAATCAAGCCTCAGATCACAACAACTGGTCTGTAGCAGCTCAAAAAGAAGGGCTAAATCGTTTTTTATTACCACCAATAGAACACAAAGAATCAAACACGGTAAAAGCAAAATTTGGATATGCAACCCTTCAAAAAGTTGGAAAAGTAGAAATTAAAAAAACCTTAGATTTATTTAAACAGGACTTGTCAAAAGACCAATTTATAGAAGAAGTATTTGACTATAATGCATTGGAAATTCATAAAGATGCGATTAGCTATAAAGGTTTAAAAGCAAAAAATATCGTTTTTTGTGAAGGATATGGGTTAAAGAAAAACCCTTGGTTTTCCTATCTTCCTTTAACAGGCTCTAAGGGAGAATTCCTTCATATTAGAGCCAAGGGACTTACTACCAAAGCAATAATCAAAGGAGGCTTGTTTATAGTGCCTATAACAAAAGATCTTTTTTGGGTAGGAGCTAGTTTTACTAGGGAAGACAAGACTCCAAAGCCAACAACAG
Organism: Flavobacteriaceae bacterium; assembly: GCA_023262245.1. Classification (GTDB taxonomy): domain Bacteria; phylum Bacteroidota; class Bacteroidia; order Flavobacteriales; family Flavobacteriaceae; genus MS024-2A. The sequence continues at coordinate 767 of JALRDC010000142.1, read as the reverse complement.
CCGGGAAAGATTGGCTAATATCAAAGCTTAATAAACGACTGAAAATCCCATTTGAAATAGTATATCACGGAGCTGCAATTCGGCCTACGGTTCAAGATCGAAGACCTCTTTTAGGGGTTCATCCTCAGTACAAAAACCTTTTTGTTTTTAATGGTTTAGGGACTCGCGGTGTGATGATGGGACCCTTATTATCCCAATGGCTGTACGCTTTTATTGAGAGTAAAAAAGAATTACCGACAGAAGTAGCGATTGATCGATTTGAGACTTATTTTAGCAATCCTAAAAAATAGTATGTTTAACGCGCACAACATAACGGTCAGTTTTGGAGGAGAAACCTTGTTTGATGAAATCTCTTTCAGATTAGGTAAAGGAGATCGCGTAGGACTCATTGGAAAGAATGGCGCGGGAAAGTCTACGTTATTAAAATTAATGGCCAAAGAAAATCAACCTACTTCTGGAACATTTGCACTAGAAAAAAATTGTAAAATTGGTTATTTACCCCAAGATTTAGATTTTGAGAATGGGAGAAGTGTTTTAGAAGAAGCCTATTTAGCTTTTGATGAAATTAAAAAGATAGAAGAACGACAAGAGGAAATTCATAAAATCATGGAACTGACGGAGGATTTTGAGAGTGCTTCTTATTTAGAAGTACTTAATGAACTGACCGACCTCAATAACCAGTTTGAAATGATTGGAGGATATCATTACCAAGCCCATACAGAAAAAATATTGTTAGGACTTGGATTTTCTATGGAAGAATTAAATGC
>JALRDC010000092.1 GCA_023262245.1 Flavobacteriaceae bacterium | reverse complement strand
AGGGCGGGAACGCAGCAAGGGTAGGCGGTCGTAGCGGTGTGATGTAGGTCGCTTGCCCTTTTTTAATTCAGTTACATGCAAAAAGTAGTCTTAATTACCGGTGCTTCCTCAGGCTTAGGTCGGGCTACAGCATTACATCTTAGCAAATTGGGATATCGCGTTTTTGGCACGAGTCGCAACCCAAAAAAATATACCGAAAAGCTGCCTTTTGAATTACTTCCTTTGGAAATAACAGAAGCAACATCCATCAAAACTTGTGTTGCAGAGATCCTTAAGAAAACCCATAGACTGGACGTGTTAATTAACAATGCAGGAGTTGGAATTACCGGCCCTATGGAAGAAATTGAAGCTCAAGCCGTTAGCGACAACTTTGCAACCAATTGTTTTGGCCCTTTATTATTAGCACAAGCTGTATTGCCACAAATGCGCAAACAAGCTTCGGGAACCATTATCAATATCACCTCTATTGCAGGCTATACCGGTTTGCCTTTTAGAGGCGTCTATTCTGCTTCTAAAAGTGCATTGTCTCTCATGACTGAAAGTCTACGGATGGAGGTCAAAGGATTTGGAATTCGGGTTTGTGCCCTTGCTCCAGGAGATTACGCTACCGATATTGCATCCAGAAGATACCACGCTCCCGTACTTAAAAATTCCGCCTATCCCAAATATCAAGAAGGGTTGGAAACTATGAACGAACACGTCGCTGCAGGAAACCCTCCAGAGGAAATTGCTAAAGCCATAGCAGCTATTTTAAAAAAGAAAAACCCTAAAGTACATTACCAGGTAGGTCCTTTTATGCAAAAGCTCACAAAAACGCTTAAAAAAATCCTCCCGAGTCGTATATTTGAGAAACTCATCATGAATCATTATAAACTTTAAAAACACTATGAAATTTTTTATTGATACTGCCAATTTAGATCAAATCCGTGAAGCTCAAGCCCTAGGGGTGCTAGACGGGGTAACAACCAATCCCTCCCTAATGGCTAAAGAAGGCATAACTGGAGAAAAAAACATCATTCAGCACTATGTTGCTATTTGTGAAATCGTAGAGGGTGATGTTTCGGCAGAAGTAATTTCAGTTGATTTTGAAGGTATGGTAAGGGAAGGAGAAGCTTTAGCAGCTTTACACCCTCAGATCGTTGTTAAAATTCCAATGATAGAGGATGGGATCAAAGCCTTAAAATACTTTTCAGATGCAGGGATCAAAACGAATTGTACTTTAGTTTTTTCAACCGGACAAGCCCTCCTTGCTGCTAAGGCCGGTGCGACTTATGTTTCGCCTTTTATTGGACGATTGGATGACAATTCTACCGACGGATTAGATCTGATTGAAGACATTCGTTTGGTTTATGATAATTACGCTTTTGAAACCGAAATTTTGGCTGCCTCTGTTCGTCATACGATGCATATTGTAAATTGTGCAAAAATAGGGGCTGACGTGATGACAGGGCCGCTTTCTGCGATCAAAGGCTTGTTAAACCATCCGTTGACCGATATCGGTTTAGCCAAGTTTTTAGCAGACCATAAGAAAGGGAATTAATCATTGACCCTTATGTGTCTTTTTATTTCTTTTTGTCAAGATTAACCAACAATCGAAAACGAACCAAAGAAAACTGAGTTTGATTCAGGGATACATGTGTATCCAAGAAAACAAACTCATAGCCTAATGGAGCTTTTTTTAGGTTCCTACGCATCCCTATTTTAAATTGAAATCCGCCATTTAATTCACTAAAGAGACCATTTATTGAATAGTATGGATAAGAGTAGGTGCTCGAAAGACCTAGATAACCTTTAGAATGTGCAAGGTGAAGTCCAAATCCAATAAAATAACTTGTTTTAAAACTTTTTAATGCATCAAAGTCTATCCCAAGATTGATTTTTGTCGATGAAAAATAACCGTCAGGAATATCTTGAGCTAAAAAACCTGATCTGAAGTTTCCGAAACTAATTTCGGGTACTAATCTAAAACGCTCATTTCTAAGATTCTTTTGATATCCTAAACTCCAATTACTAAAGTCAATTGAAACAGTCTTGTGGCCAAAAAAAGCATTAATTATTCCCAATGAACCAAAAATTGTAGAGGAATTACTTTGAGCTTTTAATAAAAGAGAAGAAAATAAAAAAAAGACTACTATTGGGGCTTTTAACATTATTCTTAAGATTTGAAAAGAATCATCAATAAGAATGCCAAAGTGACTAACTTACAGAAACTATAGCCCTTCCAATACTCTTTCAAATTCCATATCATAGAAGTTTCCAAAGCCTTCCACAATAAGACCTTTATTATTCAAAATGATACTTTTGTTTAAAAGGGTGAGTACCCACGCTTTACTTGCTTTTTCAAAATCGATTAGAGCAAATTGGTCTTCTGGATTGATCTCCATCATTTTTTGTATTTGATCTACCAGAGCATTAAAAGGTTGAATGCAAATCCCAACAAAGCGAATGTCCGGGTATTTTTCTTGTAAGCGCTCAACACGGTCTAAGGTGTTCCTGTAATGATTCATCTGTGTTTGAGACCAGAAGTAAAGCACTTTGGGGCTTCCATCAGAAAGGGTTTCACTTCCAACCGTCTCTCTTTTGGCGTTTTGCAGCTTAATTTTTGGTAGTGGCTTATTGGGCTCCATCTTGTTGATGTCATTGTGGAGTGCTAAAACTTCTGCTAAATAGGAGGGAGAGGTATTGACCGTGGCGTAGAATTGAAGAAATAATTCATGTTCTCGATGATTTTCAAAAGTCAAAATTTCTTCAAAGGCTATGGCACGAGCCACGTTATTACGAAGCAACTTTCCCGAAATTTCCTTGTCCAAAACTTCAAGGCGTCGGATATTAAATTCCGTAGTTTGTTTGACTTTAAAATAAGCCTCATCTGGACTCAGCGCCTTATGGCTTATAAAGTTTAATATATAATTGACGTAGGGATCAAAAAACGCCAAATCATTATCTCCGTAATTTAAAAATTTCCGATAGCTAAAAAAGAGGCTGTCTTCTTTTTGATTCCATTGCGAACCACGTAACAAGGCATATCGCTCACGTATATTGGCATATGGATAGATGTATGCGGCTTGGGTCACTTTTTGAGCTATTGGGCTTAGATTATTTAGCGAATCCATTTGAATCCACAATTCCTTCTTTTGAATCAATAAGGAATCAATGAGGTGTTTAAAAGTTTCTTTGTCACTGGAATACTTAGAAGACAAATACGCACTTTCATTTTCTTGTTTTAAAAACAATTCAATCAAAAAATTGTTTTTTGAGGCGCCAACACCAGAAAAAACAATAGATTCATCAAAATCCGCAGCATTAATCCGTACCCACAGGCTGTCTTTTTCTTCCAGTAGTAAGGTTTGATATTCAGGTAGGTGTTCTAATTTATAAATGCCATTTGGCAAAGAATCGTATTTACGCTCAAATCTCAGATTTTCATCCAGGCTTATCATATCCACCTCTTGAGAGCCTTCATAAAGGGTTACATCTCTTGAAGAAGGATTGACGATTTGTCCTCCTAAAAAAATCCCCGAACGCTCTTTTTCTCTTGGTTGACAACCAAGAAGCAGGAGATAAGACAGAAAGAAAATAAGTTCTTTTTTCATCTACCATCAAAAATACCAATTTTAGATCGTAAAAATCTTAGAATGCTGTTAAATACCTCTCGGAGATTTATGTAAGTTTGCAGCTTAAAATCTAAGACTATGTTATCGGTTTCAAATCTTTCGGTTCAATTTGGAAAGCGTGTATTGTTTGACGAAGTAAACGTCAGTTTTACCCCCGGGAACTGTTATGGGGTCATCGGAGCAAATGGGGCAGGCAAATCTACTTTTTTAAAAATCATCTCTGGAAAACAAGAGGCCAATTCGGGAAGTGTCCATCTCGAGCCCGGTAAACGTCTTTCCGTCTTAGAGCAAAATCACAATGCTTGCGATGCTTTTACTGTTTTAGATACCGTTTTAAGGGGAAACCAAAAGCTTTATGAAGTGAAATCAGAAATGGATGCGCTTTATGCAAAAGAAGATTTTTCCGATGCTGATGGTGATCGAGTAGGAGTTTTACAAGGGATCTTCGAAGAAATGGATGGATGGAATGCAGATAGTGACGCTGCAGCCTTACTTTCAAACTTGGAAATTGCAGAAAAGCTCCATCATACCCTTATGAGCGAATTAGATGGAAAGCAAAAAGTGAGAGTACTCTTGGCTCAAGCATTGTTTGGAAATCCCGATGTATTGATCATGGATGAACCTACCAATGATTTGGATTATGACACCATCATGTGGTTAGAACAATTTTTGGCGCAGTATGATAATACAGTAATTGTAGTTTCTCACGACCGTCATTTCTTAGATGCCGTTTGTACACATATTTCTGATATCGATTTTGGAAAAATCAATCATTATTCTGGAAATTACACCTTTTGGTACGAATCAAGTCAACTTGCTGCACGCCAGCGTGCACAACAAAATAAGAAGTCGGAAGAAAAGAAGAAAGAACTGCAAGAATTTATTGCGCGATTCTCTGCCAATGTTGCTAAATCCAAACAGGCAACATCAAGAAAAAAAATGATTGAAAAACTGGATATCGAAGAAATTAAACCTTCAAGTCGTCGTTATCCAGCAATTATCTTTGATCAAGAACGCGAAGCTGGAGATCAAATTTTAAATATTGAGAACCTTTCTAGCTCAATAGATGGCGAAGTGCTTTTTAAAGATTTACATCTCAACTTGGCTAAAGGAGATAAAGTGATTGTTTATGCGAAGGACACCCGAGCCGTAGCAGCATTTTATGATATTCTTATGGGTGAAACTACAGCAGATAGTGGACGTTTTGACTGGGGAATTACCACCAGTCAGGCTTACCTTCCTGTAGATCATGAGTCGTTTTTTGAGGATGCCGTTTCTTTGGTTGACTGGTTAAGACAGTATGCCAAGACCGAGGAAGAGCGTGAGGAGGTATTTCTTAGAGGCTTTTTAGGAAAAATGTTATTTAGTGGAGAAGAGGCTTTAAAAAAATCCAATGTGCTCTCTGGAGGCGAAAAAGTGCGGTGTATGTTGTCTAAAATGATGATGGAACGCGCCAATGTCTTATTGCTCAACGAACCGACAAACCACCTTGATTTAGAGTCTATTACTGCATTTAACAATTCTTTAAAAAATTTTAAAGGAACCCTGTTGTGCAGCACAAGTGATCACGCTTTCTCACAAACCTTGGGAAATCGCATTATAGAATTAACACCTCACGGTATCATAGATCGACACACCACCTTTGACGAATACATGACCGATCCAAAAATAAAAGAGTTACGCCTTAAATTACTCGCTCAGTCTTAAGTAAAAATAAAATAGGTGCTGATTACGATTATCGTAATGATAACTCCCATTAATTTGACAGGCTTCCACGGTGTAATGTCCACCTGTTCTGTGTACGCTTGTTCATAAGCCACAGCTCTAGGTCTCATTTTGCCTATAAGAAGCATGACTCCAATATTGAACAAGAAAAGTAGCGCCATAATGTGTAAATAATGTGGATAAACTCCCCCTTGCGCAATCACATAGTCTTTCAGGAAAAATTGACTGAACGAATAAAGGATCACTCCTAATGCCATAGCAACTTTTGCTGCGCTAGCAGGTACATATTTTGTGAGATAACCCACCAAAATAATCGTTAAAATAGGGATGGTATAACAGCCATTAATCTCCTGTAAGTAGCCAAATAGTCCTTCCGGCGCATTAGCAATCCCTGGAGCAATGAACATGGAAAGTAACGCTAAAATGATCCCGAATATCTTCCCGGCTTTTACTACTTGTCGTTCATCTGCCTCTTTGTTGAAATACTGTTTGTAAATATCCAATCCAAAAAGCGTTACCGAACTATTTAATGCCGAATTAAAAGAACTTAATATTGCTCCAAAAAGTACTGCTGCAAAAAATCCTAAAAGAACAGGAGGTAATACTTTATTTACTAAAAGACCATAGGATTGATCTCCTTGGCTAGGGTCTAATGTATCACCAAAAATATAAAATGCGATCAGTCCCGGAAGCACAACAATTAGCGGACCTAAAATTTTGACAAAGGCGGCAAGTATCAACCCCTTTTGTCCTTCAACTAAATTTTTAGCAGCAAGCGCACGTTGGATGATGGCTTGGTTTGTTCCCCAATAAAAGAGTTGTACTAAAACCATACCTGTAAACAAGGTGCTAAAAGGGATCGCAGAATCACTACTACCCATCGCATTAAACTTTGAGGGATCGTTTGCATATAAAGCTTCAATTCCATCAAAAATACTTCCATCACCTACATACATCAGTCCAAAAATAGGGATCATCAAACCTCCTATAAGCAAACCTATTGCATTTACAGTATCGGACACTGCTACCGCCTTGAGTCCTCCAAAGATGGCATACACAGAACCAACCAGCCCTATTGCCCATACAGTGATGATCAAAGTAGTGCTTTGTTCCAATTGAAATAAATTTGTCAAATCAAACATACCTATCAAGGCTACTGCTCCAGAATATAGAACTATAGGAAGTAAAACCACTACATATCCGCTTAAAAATAAAGCTGATGTAATGGACTTGGTAGCAGTATCATATCGCCTTTCTAAGAATTGTGGAATGGTGGTCAGCCCTCCTTTTAAATACCTAGGAAGAAGAATGGTCGCAGTAACAACCATCGCAATGGCGGCTAAGGTTTCCCATGCCATAACTAAGATGCCTTCATTAAAAGCGGAACCGTTTAGTCCTACCAATTGTTCTGTAGACAAATTGGTTAAAAGAAGGGAAGCAGCAATGACCGGAGCCGTTAAACTTCTACCTCCTAAGAAGTATCCATCTTCGGTATTTTCATTTGTTTTACGGGTGGCAATATAAGCTACAATACCCACTAGAAGAGTAAAGGCTATAAAAATGACAAATTGCATATAGGATGGTTTAATTCAATTGTTTCAGACTAAAAGTAACAAAACTTATTCAATAGGAAAGGGTTTTCAAGATTTGCTGAGCTATATCAAATTCATCAGGGTGAACCCACACCTCTTGATCCCTTGAAAAAGATCCGAAACCTGCAAGTCGAGCAGATTCTGCCCGATCTTTAATAACCGGTATTATTTTGCCCTCTTTCAAAGCATCGGTAAGGTTAATGACGTTTATTTGTGAACCAACATAAAGTTTTTTGTAAGTAGCTTGAGACATGATAATGCATTAAGATTTATTATAGCGGTTATTCCAAATGGCAGGATTAAAATTTTTCCCTAAAGCAAAACCAAAATATAACACCACAGAGGCAATGGCTTTAAACATGAAAAATAAAAGCATCCAATAAGCAGTGGCATCTGGTGCTTTTGTAAATAATCCCATTGGAGTAATTTCAGTTAAAAGCCAACTGATTCCAAAAACAGCAAAAAGTAAATTCCAGATGTTTTTAAAGGGCCACATAAGCAGCTTTCGAAAAGGATGAAGATCATTTCCCCACTTGTGGACTAAATAATAATAATTATTGCCCAGAGGGACAAAAAGTAAAGGATCATCCGTTTTTTCTAAACGAAATAATATGGAAGGTGCCATGATTTTAAAGGCTCCAAGTTTGGTTTCATGAGTCGCTTCGAGCTTTTGAATTGCAGCAGTTGCCTCTTCGGGTAATTTATTTTTGAAATATTTGATATCTAAAAATCGAAGACGATAGTCAATAGCTACTTTTTTTATTTGATCAATGTGGTAGATTTTATCCGCTGAGAGCTTATCAAAATCAAATGAGTTTAAGGTACTTATCTCAATAGATCTAAATATTTTTTTTAAATATTTGTGGTGCTCATTAAGAGTGTACTCCTGGTTCCGAGTCTTGGTAAGAATTTCTTCAATATTGGTTCGTTTCATTAGTTTCACTTTCATATTCCTTCACATTAATAACAAAAATAGCAATAATTAAGGGAACTATTTAATTCTCTTAACGTAATTCGGCATTGAATTCCCTTGTAAAGTTTTGCTTGAGTTTTTCCATAACCTTATCCACTTGTTTGTCTGTTAGGGTCTTATTTTGATCTTGAAAGACAAAACTAATACCGTAAGATTTCTTTCCTTTGGGAAGGTTTTTTCCCTCATAAACATCAAAAAGTTGGATCTCCTTTAAAATATTTTGTTCCGTTTTTTGCGCCGTATTTTTCAATGCTTCAAAAGTTATTTCTTCGTCTAACAATAAGGCAAAATCTCTTCGCATTAAAGGAAACTTCGGCACTTCTTGATATCTCAACTCGTGAGAAAAAGCAGCTTTTACAAGCGCGTCCCAATCCAAATGAGCAACATACACTTCTTGATCAATATCATAGGTCTCTAACATTTCTGATGCAACCAGACCGAAATGTCCGTAACTTTTTTTTCGAGACATCAATTCAAAAGCAACATCAAAATGTGGATGGGTGGTCTCCCGAAATTCCAAATCATGGTACCCCAATCCTTGAAACAGATCTCCAAGTATACCCTTGCTATAAAAGAAGGCATTAGGGGTTTTAGAAAGATCCCAGTGTTGATTATTGACAGCGCCTGTAATACTTATACATAAGCGTTTGGCTTCCAAATAATGGTAATTCTTTTTTCCATAAATATTCCCAAACTCGAATAATTTAAGTTGCTTGTTCTGTCTGTTTAGATTAAAAGCAATGACTTCAAGAGCATTTGGAGTTAAGGATTGTCGCATAATGGACAATTCTTTTCCTAAGGGATTTACAATAGATACGGTCTGATGAAAATTCGCAGCAGCATCGGGTCGAGTAAGCGAATTATTTATAGTTTCCATAAAGCCAAAACCTGTTAGTTTTTGAGCAATGGCTGCCTCTAGTTTATGAGAGTCGTTCCATTGATAAGGAGGGTTGGCTTGATAGCGTAGGGCTCTTTCTTTAATATTATTATATCCGTAAACTCTAAGGATTTCTTCTATCACATCAGCAGGACGGGTCACATCTACTCTAAAGCGGGGAATAGTCATCCCTATACCTGTCTCCGATACATTATTAATTTCAATATCTAAGGCTACAAGAATTTTATTTAAATCCTCCTTTTCTATAGCTTGCCCAACAAGGTGCTTTATTTTATCATAACTGAGGAAAATTTGAGACGCTGGATTTAAAGGTCTAGCAAATTCCTGAATTTCACTAGAAATAATTCCTCCGGCCAGATTTTTGATTAAGATTGCAGCACGTTTTAATGCCATTATTCCTATTTCAGGATCAATTCCACGTTCGAAACGAAAAGAGGCGTCGGTATTTAAATTGTGCCGTTTTGCCGTTTTTCGAATACTGACGGGATCGAAATAAGCGCTTTCCAGAAAAACCGTAGTCGTTTGTTCATCAACACCCGAATGCATGCCGCCAAAAATTCCTGCGATACAATGAGCTTGCTTACTGTCACAGATCATCAAGTCTTCTTTGTGCAAACTTCGTTCAGTTCCATCTAGAGTAGTAAATGCAGTATCATCTGGACACGTCTTGACTACAATATTGCCTTGCAATTTTCCTGCATCAAAGGCATGTAAAGGTTGTCCTAACTCATGTAAAACGTAATTGGTAATATCAACCACGTTATTCTTTGGAGAGATCCCTATAGCTTTTAAGCGGTTCTGAAGCCAGTTTGGTGAGGGAGCTACATGAACATCTGTTATAGATAAGCCATAATATTGAGAACAGCGGCTTTCATCTTTTACTTCTACAGAAATTGTTTTCTGCGTATTGTCTACTTGAAATGAAGAAATTTCAGGCAGGTTCCATTCATGGGGGATGTCTCTTAACAAACACACAGCTCTAAGGTCTCGCGCAACCCCCATATGACTCATGGCATCTGCACGGTTTGGAGTTAGACCGATTTCAAAGACGACATCATTCTCTATATCAAAAAGGTCTGCCGCAGGCGTACCCACATTAAGGGAGCTATCAAGAACCATGATTCCATCATGATCCTCTCCCAAACCTAATTCATCCTCAGCACAAATCATTCCTTCACTTACTTCACCACGGATTTTTCCCTTAGCTATTTTTAAACTTTTACCGTCCTTCATGTGAAGGGTCGTTCCAATGGTAGCGACTAGTACCTTTTGACCTTCAGCAACATTTGGTGCCCCACAAACAATTGTAAGTGGAGCTTCCGATCCAATAGTGACTTTAGTAAGTTTTAATCGATCAGCATTCGGGTGCTGAATACAGCTTAAGACTTCGCCCACGACCACTCCTTTGAGGCTTCCTGGAATGCTCTCAAATGATTCTGTTCCTTCTACTTCCAAACCTAAATCGGTAAGTAAAACAGCTATTTCATCTACAGTAAGGTCTATTTTTAAAAACTGTTGTAACCAGTTGTGAGATATTTTCAAGGAATATGACTTTTCAATTATTTAAGGAACAAATATAAGAATCTCTTTGCCCAAAATTAGCTAATGAAATTCCAAATATTAGACTCAAAACGTAAAGCAGTAAGTGTTCTCTTAATGATTTGGTGTTCAGGAAGTTCTAATTCAGGATCTTTTTTTAAAATCACTTGAGCCATGTCTCGTGTTGCTTTGAGTAAATCCCCATCTCTGATGATATCTGCTATTTTAAGCTCTAAAATACCACTTTGCTGTGTTCCCATTAAATTCCCTGGGCCTCTTAAGCGTAAATCAGCTTCTGCTATTTGAAAACCGTCATTAGTATCTACCATTGTCTTTAAGCGGGTCCTTCCTTCGTTAGACAATTTTGAGCTACTCATCAAAATACAAAAGCTCTGTGCCCCCCCTCTGCCTACACGTCCCCTTAATTGGTGTAATTGAGAAAGACCAAAGCGTTCAGCGCTTTCAATGATCATTACCGTAGCATTGGGTACATTAACTC
>JALRDC010000059.1 GCA_023262245.1 Flavobacteriaceae bacterium | reverse complement strand
ATCATTAATGTGCGCATGGGATTTGATTTAAGTTAAAAAAGGTAATTTAATGAAATATTGATAAAAGGATGTCGGCTGTACTTTTGTGTGGTAATGTGTCGAGAACTATTATTTAACATTGCATGAATACTCCAAGATTTTGTGTTGTAAACAATTCCGAGTTGGAATTTATTTCTAAAATCATTCGCCACTAATTCATAAGGTCCTTGTCCTTTATCATTAAACCAATTGGAGGATAACGAATAATCATGGATATTGTATTCTACTTCCATTCCCAAAAATATTGAGATTCCTTCTTGCCGTTCTTCCATTCGATTTCCAAAAAATGGAAGCCCAGAAAGCGATCCATATTGCAGTCCAAACCGTGTTTTAAAAGAAGTGCGGAAAGTCCCCCCTTGGATGTCATTTCTATTCACCCATTTAAACTTATTTCCCAATAAAGCTCCCCATAGATACGACGCGTTTAGATTTAAATGAAAAGCTTGGGGAATAGACCAAGTCCAGCTTAGAGGATCCAGATTTAAGATGTGTATATGGTAGGTGTTTTGAAAAAATTTTGCCAGAGAAGCTTCCGCACCCGTTGTGCCTATTTGAACTCCCCATCCATATCCTTGATCAGGGGTAAAAAATTGCTCCGAAGTAAATCCTAAAAAAAGCCAACCGTTGTATGGGTAGTCCATTTTTGCCAAATCTTCTGTAAGTCTTAAAGCAGGAGTGTTTATCTCTTGTCCTAAAGTCCAGTGCTCTGATTTAAATACTCCCTGTGGAAGCGAATCTTTTTCTGTAGTTTTTAATTTCCCCCATCGAAGGAAAATCCCACTACTATAATAACGGTCAATTCCAAAGTACAAATCGTTATCTACACTTAGCCCAACATATCTTTGAGCGTATAGCGAACTCCCTAAAGTGATAATGAAGACTGTGAATAAACAAATGCGAAAAAACAAAACCTATATCAGTCTTTATTCTTTAGCACCAGTAAAGGTACTTTACAATAAAAGTCTTTTTTGTAAATGACGTCTGGTTCCCAGAGTTTTTCAAAAAAGCCTCGCGCTCTCTTAAAGGCTACTAACATTTGGGGTTGGATGGCTTGAAAGTGTTCCAAAACTCCTTGATAGACCGTTGCATTTTCTGAAAACAACAAGCCTTCCGAACGTTGCATTAGTCCATCATCCAAATGATGGTTTTTATGAGCAAACCCAGGAACTTTTACCAATAATAATTTAAGTTTTGTATCAAAATGATCGATGAAGGCAATCATCGGTTTTAAGGTTTTTTCGTCTTTAACTTCTCCTGTTTTAAAAGCTAATAGCATCTTTTCAGGTGGGGTAAATTTTGTCTCTAGTGGTGCGATCAAAACAGGGATGTTTGTCCGCTTGATTAAACTTCCGGTAATGCGGCCTAAAAAGATCTCATCATTAATCTCATTATTCAACGGAGCAGAAACAATAAGATTGATTCCTACTGTACTGTCTAATTTTTTTATGGTTTCGATAAGATCGTGTTCCGTTTTTACAATTTTAATATTCTTTGCTTTTGGAGCAACTCGATCTAATACGCTTTTTATGCGTTCAGTATTTTTTTTGGCCAATCGAGCATTTACATTGGTCATTGTTGTTACGGTCGAAGAGGGAGGATATGCGTCTATAACATAAACAGCACTTTTAAAAGCTTTTGCAAGATCTAAAGCGTAACTGAGTCTTCCTTCAGCATAATCAGAAATCCCTATTGGGACAAGGATGTTTTGCATGCTATATTTTTTTACAAAAATACCAAGACTTAAGCTAAGTGATGCCAATTTTATCTAAAAATAAGCTTAATCTCCACGCTACTTTGAGCCAAAATCACCCTTTTTATAAAGCTTAACTGTTTGTCGTTTGAAAAAGTTTTAGAAGCCACGCTACTTTACGTACTTTTACACTTAATGGAACCTTATGTAAAACATTTTCGCAAAGGAGACTTTGGTATCTTGGAGTTCGGAAATTCCGCAGGAAATTCCCTTCCCGCCAGACTGCTTGATCAAATAAACGAGAGAATAATTACCTTGGGGAAAGATCCCAATGTAAAAGTCATTATTCTCCAAAGTGGAGGATCTCGAGCTTTTTGCGGCGGAGCCTCTTTTTCTGAGATGAAAAATTTAAAAACCCTTGAAGAAGCCACCTCCTTTTTTATGGGATTTGCTCGCATAATAAATAGCATCAGAACCCTAGATGTCTTTATTGTTGCCCGTGTTCAAGGAAGAGTAGTAGGTGGAGGGGTCGGTTTAGTTGCTGCATGTGACTATGTGATTGCTCACGAAAATGCGTCTGTTAAGCTCTCCGAACTATCTATAGGTATAGGGCCTTATGTTATCGAGCCTGCTGTCTCAAGGAAAATAGGAGTCCCTGCTTTTACACAACTTTCCTTGGAGGCTGAAAGTTGGAAAGATGCTCAATGGGCGGCTCAAAAAGGCTTGTATAATTTGATCGTTTCCTCTGAAGCCCAATTAGAAGAAAAAGTAGTACAAAATGCACAGCGTTTAGCAAGTTACCCCCCTAAAGCAGTAAAAAATCTGCGAAGACTCCATTGGAAAGACACCGCTCATTGGGAAGCATTACTTCCTAAGAATGCAGAAATCACTGCAAAGCTGGTCTTGGAAGAGGCTGCACAAAAAATTATTAAATCCTTATAAATCAAATGGATAAATTAATTAGAATAACAAAAGAGTTTAAGTTTGAAACGGGGCATGCTCTTTTTGGATATGACGGTCTCTGTAAAAACGTACATGGCCACAGTTATAAACTCTCAGTTACGCTTATAGGAACACCTATTACGGATTCAAATCACATTAAATATGGAATGGTTATGGACTTTAGCGATCTTAAGAAAATCGTTAATGAAACCATTGTAGATCCCTTTGATCACGCCACAGTTCTTAACATTAATTCCCCTCATAAAGAGCTGGCACAAGCAATGCAAGAAAGAGGGCACAAAGTGTTAGGTGTTGAGTACCAGCCCACAAGTGAAATGATGATTCTTGATTTTGCCGAAAAAATTAAAGCCAAATTACCCGATAATCTAAGACTACACCATTTGATATTAAGAGAAACCGAGACTTCTTTTGCTGAATGGTACGCATCAGATCAGAAATCTTAAAATCCAAGTTCTTCCAAATCAGCTTTGGGTTTTGGTTTTTCTTTAGATTCCAAATCAATGACTTCTTCACACTCAACGGGAATCTTTAAGTTTTCAGGTGCAATAAATTCTTCTTGTGAAATTCCAAATTCACGATTTTCATATAAAGCCCGCATATAGTTTGCCCAAATAGGCAGGGCCATGGTAGCTCCTTGACCAAATGCAATCTCTTTAAAATGTATGGCACGGTCTTCTCCTCCTACCCATACTCCTGTTGCTAAATTCGGTACCATCCCCATAAACCATCCGTCACTTTGATTTTGAGTGGTTCCGGTCTTACCAGCGATTGGGTTTTCAAAAATATAGGGATACCCCGTTACTACTTTTTCGTATATATAATTGGTCTTTTCTAAACCAGCGTGTCGAAGACGTGCTCCCGATCCAGCTGTGGTTACTCCCTGCATTAAGTTAACCGTAACATAAGCAGCTTCTTCACTTAAAACGTCTTGTGTTTCAGGTACTACTTCATACAATGCGCGCCCATTTTTGTCTTCTATACGTGTAATCATCACTGGTTTTACATAGATCCCTTGATTGACAAAAGTGCTATATGCTCCTACCATTTCAAATAAACTGATATCAGGAGTCCCTAATGCAATTGAAGGTACGGCGGGCAAGTAGGACGTAATCCCCATTTTTCGAGCTAAGTTAATAACCGGTCGGGGACCCACTAAATCCATTAGTCGAGCACTCACCGTGTTGACCGAATTTGCCAGCGCATTTTTTAAGGTACGAGTCCTTCCGTATTTATCTCCCGAATTTTTGGGACACCATGCATCTACATTTCCGTGTTTCATCGGTTCAATACAATAGAGCGCATCAGGGAGCGAATCACAGGGTGATAACTTCAATTGATCTATTGCTGTAGCGTATAAAAAAGGTTTGAATGTGGATCCTATCTGACGGCGTCCTTGTTTTACCTGATCGTATTGAAAATGTTTATAATTAAATCCTCCTACCCATGCTTTAACGTGTCCGGTTTGAGGCTCCATAGACATCATTGACGCACGCAAGAAGTGTTTATAGTAACGTATGGAATCCATTGGGGTCATTAAGGTGTCTATTTCTCCTTTCCAACTAAAAACTCGCATAGGGACTTCTTTCTTAAAAGATGCCAGAATTTCTTCCTCTTGAAATCCAGCAAGCTTCATTTTTCGCCAGCGTTCGGTTCTGTATGCGGTTCGTTCCATTAGGGTGTCGATTTCTCCTTCACGTAAGTCTAAAAAAGGAGCTGTTGGATTCAATCTCTTAGTGTTTTGCAAAAAGAACTCTCTTTGTAAATTTTTCATATGCTCACTCACCGCATTTTCTGCTATCTGTTGAATACGAGAGTCGATGGTTGTGAAAATTCGTAATCCGTCTCGATATAAATTATGCTTGGTACCATCTGGTTTTGGGTTCGCATCGATCCACTGGTCCATAAATTCTTTTAAATACGCTCTAAAATAGGTCGCTAATCCTTCCCGATGAGATTCAGGAGTAAATGTAATTTCAAGGGGTAACTGCACCAAAGAATCTTTTTCTTGCTCACTGATTAATTTATTTCGCACCATCTGTTGAAACACTATGTTCCTTCTTGATTTTACTCGTTCAGGGCGTCTTATAGGATTGTATAATGAAGAGTTTTTTAACATCCCCACTAAGGTTGCAGACTCTTCAATTTTTAATTCTTGGGGTGTTTTATTAAAAAATATTTTAGCTGCGGAGCGGATCCCGTCTGCTTGGTAACCAAAGTCGTATTTGTTTAAATACATTGCTAAGATTTCTTTTTTGGTATAGCGTTGCTCAAGCTGAACAGCGATTACCCATTCCTGAGCTTTTTGTAAAATCGTTTTGATTTTATTTCTAGAACGAACTCCTACAAAAATTTGCCTTGCCAACTGTTGCGAAATGGTACTTGCTCCGCCGCGTTTCCCCAAAAAAACAAAAGCCCGCAGGGTTCCCCGCCAATCAATACCCGAATGCTCATAGAAGCGTTCGTCCTCAGTGGCAATTAAAGCTTCTACCATATTGGTTGGTATTTCATCAAAGCCTATAGGTGTCCGATTGTCATCAAAATAATATTTTCCCAAAATAGTTCCATCCGAAGAAATAATTTGGGAAGCTAAATTGGTTTTGGGGTTTTCAAGTTGTTGTAAATCAGGCATGGGGCCGTATAGCCCTAAAGCCGCTCCACCAAATAAGAGAACTACCGTTAAAATCCCTATAATAAAAATTCCCCATAAAAACTTTATCGGCCGCTTAAATCCTTCTCTTGCTCGTTTTGTCTTCTTCTTTGCCATTGTTTTATTGGTCTTCTATGCTGATTCCTACGGAGAGGATTCCTTTAAGATTTGAAACGCCTTCGGCAGCTCCATTATTGCGCACTGCCTGAGATACTTTGATAAAAATAGGTCGTTTTTTTGGAAAAACGACCCCTTCCTTCCACCACAATTTACTTTCTTTAACTTCTGTAAATCCGCTTCCTAACCAAGTTCCATCAGGTGCTGCCATAGCATACTCCAAAGTGTCTTGAGTAACTTGTTCTTCTCCTGCTTGCAAACTGGCAATAAGAAATACATTTGCATACGGATAGCTGTTGTCGTTTCTCAGCAGGATAAAAACATTTTTTTTTCCACTATCGATTGCTTTTTCTGGAAGATTAAAAACTAAGGGTGTTGTCCCCAATCCTTCTTTGACTATGTTTTTATAATCTGTGTAACTGTTGTCATAATTACAACTCATGCAAATCAAAAGACCTATCAAACCTACTAGGCTTCTAACTTTTTCTTTTGTGTCGTTTTTCAAATTTTCTTTTTTTAATTCGTTTCTCCTTTGTTTTGAATTGATCAAAACGACTAATACTCTCTTCTACTGATCCGCTATCAAAAAATGACTCTTTTGGGATTGGACGTGCTTCTGCATAAGCCTCCAAACTGGAAACCTTTTCTTTTGCTTTATTTTTTTCAATGATACGATTTACTGAATTTAAAGATAGTTTATGCCAAGTGAGCCATTCATTTTTATAAGCATACCAAATTACCCCTTTAAAAATATCCATTTTTTGAAAGATTCCAATTCCTTTTTCAGTTTGCAATTTGATTTCAGGTTTTGGAAATGCTTTAATCGCCTTTCGATAAGCCTCTAATTCAAAATTTAAACAACATTTTAATCGACCGCATTGTCCTGAGAGCTTTTGAGGGTTCAAAGAAAGTCTTTGATAACGAGCTGCAGCAGTAGTAATGGATCGAAAATCTGTGAGCCAGGTTGAACAACACAACTCCCTCCCACAAGATCCGATCCCCCCCAATCGAGAGGCTTCTTGACGCATTCCTATTTGACGCATTTCTATGCGTATGGAAAACGCTCGTGCCATGTCTTTTATCAACTGTCGAAAATCCACCCGTTGGTCTGCTGTATAATAAAACGTGGCTTTTTTTCCATCTCCCTGGTACTCTACATCCGATATTTTCATCTCTAGGTTTAAAGCAATCGCTAATTCTCTTGAGCGCTTGTGAACCTCCGTTTCCTTTGCTCTACATTCTTGCCACAGATTAATTTCGTCTTGATTGGCCAAACGTAAAATTTCTCCAATCTTGTCACTGTCTGCCTTTATTTTTTTTCGTTTCATTTGCATGAGGACTAGGGGACCCGATAATGTTACCGTACCCAAATCATAGCCACCAGCAGCACTGGTAATAACAAGGTTTCCCGCTTGGGGTTGTAAGCTTTTTGGGAAACGAAAAAACTCTTTTCTGCTGTTTTTAAAACGTACCTCCACAATGTTATATCCTTTTTCTCCCAAAGGAGGATGCATGTTTTCAAGCCAGTCAAAAACAGTGAGTTTGTTACAACTATCGCTTCCACAAGTTCCATTGTTTCGGCACCCCCTTGGGGACCCCTCTCCTATAGATGAACAACTCGAACAACTCATGTTTTGTGATGGATTTTAAACCTTAAAGATACAGGGATTTGAAGAATACATCAGCCAATAAAATCTTAATTTACTTTTTAAACTTAAGTACTTCAGAACGCCCTTTCTTAAAGATCTTATTACTGTTATGGGTGCCTTTTCTCAAGGCGCGTTGCTCTGCTTCAGGGAGGGCAATGATTTCTTTACAGGCATCCGAACAACAACGATTCATTTTTTCACCGCAAGATGCACATTGAATAAACAAAAGATGGCAGGCTTCATTTAAACAGTTTACATGGGTGTCGCATGCTGCTCCACATTGGTGGCAATGCGCTATTATATCTTCGGAAATTCGCTCGCCTCTTCGTTCATCAAAGACGAAGTTTTTACCTATAAATTTATTCTCTAATTCTTGATTTTTTACTTGTCTTGCATATTCTATAATGCCCCCTTCCAACTGATAGACATTTTTAAAACCCTTGTGTTTAAAATAAGCAGATGCTTTTTCACAACGGATTCCACCTGTGCAGTACATCAAAAGATTCTTGTCTTCTTTAAATTCTGAAAGGTCTTTTTCAATTATGGGCAGGGATTCTCTAAAGGTGTCTACATCTGGAGTTACCGCATTTTGAAAATGTCCTATTTCACTTTCATAATGATTACGCATGTCCACACATATCGTTTTTTCATCTTCTAGTAATTGATTGAATTTTAATGCATTAACATGAATTCCTTTTTGTGTTACATCAAATTTATCATCTTCTAAACCATCGGCAACAATTTTTGCCTTTACTTTGACTGTTAGCTTTAAAAAAGATTTTAAATCTTGCTCAATAGCAATGTTTAGTCGCACCCCTTCTAAAAAGCTAATGCTATCCAAATGCGCTTTAAATTCATCAAACCGAGGTGCTGGTACAGAAAGTTGAGCATTAATTCCTTCGTGAGCAACATAAATGCGTCCTAAAACCTCAAGAGGATCCCAAGACAAAAAAAGGTGATCGCGAAAAAGTTGAGGGTTTTTAATGTGCGCATATTTATAAAACGACAAAGTGAGGCGTTCTGTGCCTGCTTCTTCCAGTATAGTGGCCCGCTCTTGCGCACTTAGTTTGTTGTACAGTTGCATGCTATAAACAGTTTAAGTGAAATACAAAGGTAAGAAAAAACTAGAGGTGGTGGGGGTTCCCATTGTTCAATAATAGAGACTTTATTCCCATGAAATCCATTTTTCTAGTCAAAAAAATCATTTAGAGTATCTTCGTTAGGACGGTTTAAAACCACTCATGGAACTCATTATTTAAAAAAGTTACCTATTATTTCTCCTCTAACCGAAGTGTAACCCATGTCTGCTCGTCTTTTTTGAGCGATAGGGTGTTCCTTAAAATGGAGTAACGATTAATTTCTAGAAGAGCTTGGGTAAATTCTTGCTCTCGGGTATTTCGTTCTCCTTCACACGCTCTCTCTGTAAAAAAAAGATCGGTAAAAGAAAGTGCGTCCTCTTTGGCATTATAGTTTCCTCCTCCGCTGTTACAAGCGGTAAGCACTCTAAGTGTTCCATCGCTATTAAAAGTAATTCCGCTGTCTTGGTCTAAAACAGAAGAAGAAATTGCATTGGCTGTTCGTATAGAAACTAAAGACCACGTATTCACTAGGGCTGCATTGTTGGGACGAAACAACGTTGCTACGATTTCTCCCTCCGAGTTAAGTAATTGGGCACGGTCTTCTTCAAAACGATACGTCAAGCGCTTATTTTCAAAAAGTGCTACCAGTGTTTGTTCGCGTTCTGCTAGAAATTCAGGACAGGCAATTAATGTAGAAGCGATTAACGAAAAAGTGATACTGTTGTTTTCAATGGTAATTCCTCCAAAAAGAGTATTGCACCCTGCAGAAGCCGAAAAAGAATCGGTTTCAAAAAATAAGGTCCCTCCTCCCTCAATATCCCAATCGCCAAGAATGGTATCAGGAAAATTGCTGGGGTTTTCCTCTTTTACACAACTGTATACTGATAAAATAAGAAATAAGGCAAAAGCAAGAGCAAGAGCGGTCTGTTTCAATCGATAATTTTGCCTTTTCAATTTTCAAAAATCATGCCGCTTATTTAAGATGTTGGCTTTTCTTCCCAATTAAAATTAAATCTGTTTGACGCCCATTTACATAGCGAAACCCTTGGGGTCCAAAATATCCCGCCTCTTCGAGCATGATTCGAACGTCTTTTCCCCATTCGGGGATAAATACTTTGGCATTCAGTTCTATGGCATATACCGTATTTTCATACAGGGGGTGTTCTCCAGAACCCGGAATCCCTTCTTGAGCATCCCACATTCCAAAAGTAGTTCCCGCAGAATGACCGTATAATCCCAAAGGGTGGGAGTAAATTTGTGGTCGCAAACCCGCTGCCTTACTGGAATCAAGTGCGCTTTTTAAAGTTGCATTTCCTGTCTTTCCTTTTTTAAAATGATCTGTCAACGCATCTTGAACAGCATTTCCTTGAACCAAAGCTTCACGTAAAAATTTAGGGGCTTGCGTTTCTTCCGGCTTAAGGACATATGCCAATTCTTGACAGTCTGTGTTTAATGTTAAATAGGTTATCCCAAAATCACAATGCACTAAATCTCCCGGAAGAATAACATCAAATTTAGATTTTCCATCAAAGGCATAAAGATCACTATCTCCTGTTCTTTGTACGTCAACCGTAGGGTGGAACCATGTTTTTAAACCTAAGGATGCGACTTTTTCACGCATCCACCAAACAACATCTTCTGTGGTTGTTGCTCCAGGGGTAATAACCGCGGATGAAAAGGCTTCTTCTATAATCGTATGCGTTATTGCTACCAATTGGCTAAACAAAGTCATCTCTAAAGGAGTTCTTGTTTCAATCCAACGCACAGCAAGTGTTTCTGCAGAAACTATTCTTTTTTGAAATTTTATAGGAAGCGCCTGCATCATTCCATCGTGATCCGTTTTTGCCAAACCGTCTGCGATCCCATAGTGTTCGGATGTATTGATCCCAATTTTTTTAGGATTTTGACTGACAATATAGTCTGCTAAGGCTTTCCACTGATCCGGTTCTTTATCCTTATTCCAGATAGAACGAATGTTTTTACCAAAGTTATAACGAGTTATAGCAACTGCATCTACTCCTGATTCTTGTTTAGAAAATACTAAGATTGTTCGACGCCGTGCGTTTAACCAAGTAGGAGGAAGCAGCGTTTTTACCACAGGGTCTTCATTGTACTCTCGGGTAATCATCACCCATAAATCTATCTCTTGTTCTTCCATAAGTTGCGGCAGTAACTTTTGGATCCGTTCCTTCTGAATTTGATCAATCAATGCTGCTCGCTCTCTTAGGGGTAAAATATCTTGGGCATATAGGGGGCTTATTAATAGGAAAAAAGAAAAGATGAATTGTTTCATGTGAAATGTTTTTAGTTTAAACCTACGAAAAATTGTTAATAATGCAGTCAAAACCGACTTGGAAGCGGAAAGAAGAAACTGTATTTTAGCTAAAAAGTGAGTTATGGCAGATCAAAATAATGCAAAGTTAAAAGCACTTCAACTTACCCTAGATAAGTTAGATAAAACCTATGGGAAGGGTGCAGTTATGAGGTTGGGTGACGAAGCCATTGAAGAGGTGGAAGCCATCTCATCAGGTTCTATTGGCCTCGATATTGCCCTAGGTGTTGGAGGTTATCCACGCGGACGTGTAATTGAAATCTATGGTCCGGAATCTTCCGGTAAAACGACCCTTACCTTACACGCCATAGCAGAATGCCAAAAAGCAGGAGGAATCGCAGCATTTATTGACGCAGAACATGCTTTTGATCGATTTTATGCGGAAAAGCTAGGGGTGGATGTTGGGGAATTAATCATCTCCCAACCCGATCACGGAGAACAAGCCTTAGAAATTGCAGACAACTTAATTCGTTCTGGAGCTATCGACATTGTTGTCGTAGATTCTGTTGCTGCATTAACACCAAAAAGTGAGATTGAAGGAGAAATGGGGGATTCTAAAATGGGCCTCCACGCAAGACTGATGTCTCAAGCATTAAGGAAACTTACTGCCTCAATTAGTAAAACAAATTGTACTGTCTTTTTTATCAATCAATTGAGAGAGAAAATTGGCGTCATGTTTGGAAATCCAGAAACTACTACGGGAGGAAACGCCTTGAAATTTTATGCTTCTGTCCGACTCGATATTCGTCGCTCTACTCAAATCAAAAGTACTGAAGCAGAGGTCCTGGGAAATAAAACCCGTGTCAAGGTGGTCAAAAATAAGGTTGCCCCTCCCTTCAGAACTACAGAATTTGACATCATGTATGGAGAAGGTATTTCCAAAATTGGAGAAATCATTGACCTAGGAGTAAACTATGAAATTATTAAGAAGAGTGGTTCGTGGTTCAGTTATGGTGATACTAAAATTGGTCAAGGTCGCGATGCGGTTAAAAGCTTGCTTCAAGACAATCCCGAATTAATGGAAGAACTGGAACAAAAAATTATGGATACCCTAAAAGAAGTTAACGGATAACTAAACCGAATACTTCTTCCATACTTCAATAGCTTGAAGGGAATGTTGCTTGGGGTCGGTCAACAACTGGTGTTCTATTTCATTATACATTTTTAAAGATAAGGGCTTAATATCACTTTCTGTCATCCCATTTGTTTGTTGAAGTTCCATTGCTTTAACACGTAATGACCCTCCAAATCCATGGGTAGTGTACCAAGGAAATTTCCGTTTACAATCATAAAAAATCATAGGAAAAATGGGGAGTTTGTGCTCAATTGCCAATTTAAATGCTCCTTTTTTAAAGGGGTTTAATAAGACGGTTTCGTCAAGATAATCACGCTCTGGAAATATACAGATGCTATAACCCTGTTCTATAAGTTTTTGAGCGCTTTCATATACTTGCTGACGACTTTCTAAAGAATCGCGATCCACTGTGATTGCGCCCCGCTTATATAAAAATCCGAAAAAGGGGATTTTCGTCAGTTCCTTTTTCCCCACAAACACAAAAGGGGTTTTTCGCATGCGAAACATTAACATAATGTCTATATAACTCGAATGGTTTGCTATGAGCATCATGCTTTCTCCTTCTGGAGGGAACGTATTGATTCTTTCAATCCAAAAACCCATCCCAAAAAGAACAAAGGGTGCCCAAATGTTTCGAGCTACCCAATAAAGATGTTTATATCCGTTTGGTAAAATTACAAAGACGACCAAAGAAGGAAACAGCAATAGAATAGGCACCATACAAAGTAAATAAAACCATATTCTCCACAAGACCAAAAGGACTTTTCTCATCATTCAAAGATATTGATTTAAGTGCTCCTACTCCAATAATTAAAAATAGGGGCATATTTTTAAGTTTTGCCTTTGATCCTTCCAAGAGATCTATTTAAATCGATAAGAGAATTAAAAAAATCTACAAAGTAGAGTTGCTCTGCTGTGAGAGGAAGCTTACCTTTGATAAAAAGTTTAAAATGGCAAGAATTTTAACAGGAGTGCAATCTACAGGCACGCCTCACTTAGGGAATTTATTGGGAGCGGTACTCCCAGCCATTGAAATGGCGAAAGCCACAAGTGACAATTCTTTTTTGTTTATTGCCGATTTACACTCCTTAACCCAAATAAAAAATGGGGAGGCTCTGCGTGAAAATACCTTCGCCACTGCAGCTACTTGGTTAGCATGTGGCTTAGATATTGAAAAAACACATTTTTACCGACAAAGTGATGTGAGCGAAGTCACGGAATTAGCATGGTACCTCAACTGTTTTTTCCCTTATCAACGCCTTACTTTAGCCCATTCTTTTAAAGATAAATCTGAACATCTTGAAGATATCAATACAGGATTATTCACCTACCCTATGTTAATGGCTGCTGACATCTTACTTTACGATGCAGAGATCGTGCCCGTTGGCAAAGACCAATTGCAACATTTGGAAATTACCCGGGATGTCGCCTCGCGTTTTAATCATCAAATGGGGGAAACCTTTGTGATTCCCAAAGCTAAAATTCAGGAAAACTCTCATCATATTCCGGGAACTGATGGGCAAAAAATGAGCAAATCGAAAAACAATACCATTAATGTCTTCCTTCCAGAAAAAGATTTGAGAAAACAAATCATGGGAATCCAAACCGACAGCACGCCCTTAGAAGATCCCAAAGATCCTGAAAAATGTAATGTTTTTGCACTTTACGCATTACTTGCACCCACCTCTTCCGTTAACGAATTGAGAGCGCGTTATCTTGCTGGGGGAATGGGATATGGATATGCAAAACAACTACTTTTCGAATATATCTTAGACCATTTTTCTAAAGAGAGAGAGCGGTATGATTATTTCCATCAACATCCTGAAGAAGTTTATATTGCTTTGGCCAAAGGAGCAGAAAAAGCAAGAATTGTTGCTAGCCAGGTCTTGCTTCGTGTTCGTGACAAAATAGGTTATTAAATCAATTCGTAATATTTCCCGGGAAGGGCTCTAACAACTCCTTTCATTTCCAATTCCATCAATGCCGCGACAACCGTAGCAATTCTTTGTTTCGTTTCTAGGGCTAGCACATCCAAATGAACTTTCGACTTCGTTTGCATCAATTGAATCAGCGATTGCTGCTGCTGAGTTAATTCAGTAAAAAGTTCTTTTTGAATTGGTTTGGGTTTGGTAAATTTTTTCCATCCTAGCGCATCAATTAAATGTTCCGGTTTTGAAATAAGTTGTGCTTTTTGTTCCACTAATAGTTGATGACACCCTTGACTTTTATGATCGCTATAGCGTCCCGGTACAACAAATAATTCACGCCCGTATTGATGGGCAAGGTTCGCCGTATTCATACTTCCTCCCTTTTCTCCTGTTTCAATCACTACTGTGGCATGTGCCATTCCAGCAATAAGCCGATTTCTTCTGGGAAAATTCGCCCGATGAAATGCAGTCTCAGGTAAGAATTCGGTTAGTAATGCTCCCTGATTGAGAATTTGCTGAGCAATTGTGCTGTGATTCTCAGGATAAATCCGGTCAAAACCGTGTGCCAAGCAGGCTACCGTTTGCATCCCTTGTTTTAAAGCAGTCTGGTGCGCAATCACGTCAATACCTCTTGCCAATCCCGAACAAATTATAGGGTCATAGGGTTTTAGATTTTGTATCAGTTCCTGGCAAAAAGCACGCCCATGTGGAGTGTTGCGCCGGGTTCCTACAATACTGAGAATTTTTCGATCCTTAAACTCAGGATTCCCTTGATAAAAAAGAACTAAAGGAGCATCTGGACAATAGGTAAGAGGTACAGGGTAGCCTTCCGAACCAAAAAAGAGGAATTTAACATTGTATTGTTTTAGCCTTTCTATGGATTGTTTTACTTGATTCTCATAGGTTCTCCAAGTAGCTAATGATTTACAGGCTAACGCTCCAATACCAGCAACGGAACTCCATTCGCGAGGCTTTGCATCAAAAACTGCAGGAGCGCCTCCAAAATGTAATAGAAGCTTGATAGAACGTTGGAACCCAATGCCGGGAAGGCAATCTAAAAGTAGGCAAGCTTCGAGTTGCGTCATGGTTTTGAGGTTTAATACGAATATACTAAACCTTCTTCCTTCTCGTTTTAAGCTTTGTACTAATATTTTATTATTTTTGGGTATGCAACTAACCCGATTTATTCAAGAGCTACTCTACCAATATGAGTGTGTCACCATTCCTCATTTTGGTGCTTTCTTAACGCGTTCTTTCGGAGCGCGAGTAAATCCTGATGGCTTGTTTTATCCCCCACGAAAAGAAGTAAACTTCAATCAACTCTTAGTAGCAAACGATGGTGTTTTAGCACACTATGTAGCGCGTAAAGAAAAAATCTCCTACGAATATGCACTTCGCTTGATTGAAAAAGAAGTGAGTAGTTGGAAAAAAAGGCTTCAAACTCAAACCCTTCGTTTTCCGGGTGTAGGAGAAATCCGATTAAACACTGAAAAGAAAATACAATTTACCCCTTGGGGAAAAATAAATTTTGATTTAAAATCATTTGGATTAAATGCTTTTGAACGAAAACCTATTGAAGAAAAAATATATAAACCAAAAACCTTAAATGTCATGGCAGATACAAACAAAGATGACTTAATGTTTACTCCTGAACAGGAACAAAATGAAAAAAAATCACCCCTTTTGCGTTATGCAGCTATAGGGGTTATTGGAATTGCTTTACTGGGTACGGCTTACTTTTTTAGTGACCGTTATGTTACCGAGCAGCGTGTTGCAGAACAAGAAAAGGCACAACAACAAATTGAAAAAAATGTACAAGAGGCAACATTTGATTTGGGAAATCTTTCAACAATAGATGTCACAGTAGCTGCAACCCCTGTTGAGGAAGAAGTTATTCTTGATCAAGTCTATTACAGTGTAATTGCAGGTTCCTTTCGCTCGCTTGAGAACGCCGAAAAAAAGGTCGTTGCTTTAGAAGCAGAGGGATATCCAGCTGCCCTAGCTCAAGTAAACCCTGAGGGGATCTATCGAGTTGCCTATGGAAGATATGCCTCAAAAAAGGAGGCCATTAATATGCTGTATTTCTTAAAATATACCCTAGAGGAAGAAGCCTGGTATTTAGAAGAACGATAAACGCTACATTTGGTAAACCCAATCCTTAGGGTTTAGTGCTTTTACATTATTAAAGATTCCAAATTGCAATTGGGTTTTGCCTGTTTGACGGTTGGTAAACACCTCTCCTATGGCTTGTTTTGCTTTTACTTTTTCTCCCTTTTTGACATAGAGTTTTGCCAAGTTTGTGTAGAGGGTAATAAAGTTTCCATGGCGTATTAAAACAGAGGGGTTACTTCCTTTAATAACAATTACAGACATAACTTCTCCTTCAAAAACAGATCTAACTTGAGCCGAGGGCTCCGTCGCCAGTATCACACCATTGCTTTGTATGGTTGTTGTTTTAACTACTGGATGGCGTTGTCTTCCAAAGCCTTGAATAACAACCCCTTTTTCTAAAGGCCAAGGGAGACGGCCTTTATTCGCTTGAAAATTGTTGGCAATCAATTTTGCTTCGGGGGTTAGTTCAAAGGTATTTTTTGCTGATTTCCCTGCAGCTCGGTTTGATGCGGCAATGGCTTCACGGATTAATCGATTGATTTCAAGATCAATGGCTTTTTGCTGTTTTTCCTTTTTTGATATTTGAGCTGCCAGCGTGCGCTCTTTTCGTCTAAGGGTTTTAATCAACGCTTCTTGCTGTTTGCGTTCTTTTTCCAATTGTTCTTGTACTGCACGGTTTTCCTCTATTAAAGTCAGTTTGGTTGCTTTTTCTTCCTTAAGCGTTTCGTTTAATTGTTTCAATAAATTCGTTTTCTCTGCGATGGCTTTTCCTTGATTGCGTCGGTAGCGAGCGTATTGCTTTAGATATTGAATCCGTTTGTAAGCTTGAAGAAAACTTTCTGATGAAAATAAAAACATCAATCGGTTTTGTAACGACTTACTTGCATAAGACTTCTGAATCATTTTTGCATACTCCCGTTTTAATTGCTCTAATTCATATTCTTGATCTGAAATACTCCTTTGGTTAATTTTTATTCTTCGGGTTAAAAGGTTCGCCTGTTGATTCGTTACTTTTATTAACTCTGAGCGGACATTTAATTTGACCTGTAAATCTTCTACTTCAGTTAGTGCATTCTTTCGTGTTTTAGTATTCGTAAATAACAGATTGTTGATTTGCTTGATCTCTTTTTTTAAGCGGATTCTTTGGGCTTCTAATTTTTTCTGTTGTTCTGAAGTTTCTTGGGCAAAGGAGGATCCTATTCCCATCCAAAAAAACAATAGTAATAAGAGGCCTGTTCTCATTTAAAACTCAATTTTTGAATACCCCTGGGGAATTTCAAAAGGAAAGCTGATCCCCTCGGTAAAGTCTGTACGGGTAAATTCCATTTCTAAACGCTGGGATTTGTTTCCGTCAAATAGGGTCACTTCAATTAAACTAGGTAAGGATTTCCCTTCCACCTTCAAATGATTTAAATATTTTATAGTAAGGCTATACGAACTATCTGGAATAAGTACGCGTTGCTCTTTTAACAAAAAGCTCACGGGGTCAAAAAATAAGGTGGGTTGTAATCCAGAACGGTTCCCTTGTGGAATTAAAATATAATGTTGTGGATTTGAAATTTGTTTCCATTTTCCAACTCCAGGGTCTAAAAAGGGTTTTCCTAAAAAGATGTTTTCAATATCCGTATAACCAAAAGAAGTGTTAAAAGGAGCATTGATCAGATCAAAATTTCCTTCAAAATAAGTTTTTTGAAACTTTTCGTAAAAAGATACTTGTTCTGGTGTAATCAATATTTTTGCAATGGGAATCAGCATCGTAGCACTCAGCCAAATGGTCTTTTTATTCTCCATCCGAAGTTGAACAATCACTTGCTGTTTCCTTTTCCCGTCGTCATAGGTGGCTTTAATACGGGAGCGAACTTTATCTATCTTAGGATAACTGCTTTTTATTCTTGCTGCCAATGCTTCTAAGTTTGCATTCTTTACCGGTGTCTTGGTGGGCAATACCGCTACGGATTTACAGCCAATAAAGATCAAAGCCAAAATAATACCGACCGTTATGCTTTTAATAATCTTTGTCATTCTTAATCAAGCTGTGAGTAATCTCCTAGACTTACAAAGGTAGGGTTTCCTTTGTAACGAACATGATTTCCAATCATTGCTTTATCCAAGCGAAGATTTTCGAGAATTGTGTGTTTTTGGATTAAACAATTTTTTAATTGGCAGTTTTCAATTAATGTCCCCTCGCCGATAGATACTCCAGGACCTATTACACTGTTTTTAATTCGGACATTTTCTCCGATAAAACAAGGCGGTATGATCTCGCTATTTTCCACTTTTGCCGTAGGGTGAGTCAATGATTCACCTTCCTTGTTTTTTAATTCTAACATTTGGGAGTTTGTTTGGAGCGTAACCTCAGGGTTTCCACAATCCATCCAGTGTTCTACTGTTCCTGCTTTAAACACAGCCCCTGCTTTAATCATTGCAAGGATGCCATGATTAATTTGGTATTCTTCTCCTGCTTTTAACTCTTGGGCCACTACTTTTTCTAATGCTGTTTTTAGTTTTTCTATTGCTTTAAAATAATAGATGCCTATCACCGCCAGGTCAGAAATAAATTCTTGTGGTTTTTCGATCAAATTTATGATGCTGTTTTGATCATCTAAAGCCACTACTCCAAAACTTTCAGGCGCTGCCACTTTTTTGACCCATATAACGGCATCCGCTTTTGGATCTAGAGTTAATTTTGCTCGAATTAATGTGTCTGCATAGGCAACCACCGTTGGCCCTTCAAGGATGCTTTGAGCGCACATAATAGCATGACCCGTTCCTAAGGGTTGATCTTGTCTAAAAATATGCGGTTTTGCCCCAAGGGATATTGCTAATTCTTTTAAAGAATCAACCTCCTTATCTCCAAAAAAAGCTGGATCTCCCAGTATGAATCCAATATCTGTTATCGGTTCTTCAACAACTTTTGCAATCTCTAAAACCAGCTGATTTACTATGGGCGCTCCAGCTACAGCAATTAATGGTTTTGGTGTTGTTAAACTGTGAGGCCTTAAACGAGAACCCCGCCCAGCCATGGGGACAATTATCTTCATCGTTATTTTTTTCCAGTACTTCCAAATCCTCCAGCACCGCGATCAGTTTCAGTAAGCTGTGCTGTCAACTTCCATTCAATTTGTTCGTGTTTTGCTAACACCAACTGAGCAATGCGTTCCCCTGGTTCAATAGTAAAAGATTCATTAGACAAGTTTACTAATAGTACTCCAATTTCTCCTCGATAATCCGCATCTATAGTACCTGGAGCATTAAGAACTGAAATCCCATGCTTGGCTGCCAATCCGCTGCGAGGACGTACTTGGGCTTCATAACCTTCTGGAAGTGCTATTTTTAATCCCGTACCAATGATTTTTCGTTCTAAGGGTTTTAACGTTAATGGTGAATTAATTACCGCTTTCAAGTCAACCCCTGCAGCCGCTTTTGTTGCATAAAATGGGAGTTCATAAGGGCTTTCATTTTGGACTAAAACTTCAATCATAGTTGTTCTTTTGTAAGGGTTAAATTTACAAAAACCGCTTTCCTTTCTTTCAGAAATCCCGATTACTTTCACGCTATTTGTTAACGGAAAATCATTCTTTTGGGAACTTTTTTTTTATCTCGTTTTCAACCACAACTATAAGTCCTATTGGAAGTACTACAGAAATTAGTATTGCTAACCAGATGCCCAAGTTCGCGCCATGGACCACCTTAAAGCTGTCAGCCTGATACACAGGAATTGCTTGCATGTCGTGTTCGCCTAGCTTCTTTGCTGGCTTTGACAGCATGTCAGCGGACTGTTGATGTTTGCAGTCTGCATTGATCTTACTCTGTTATTCATCCGTAATCCAATTAAGTTGCAAAATTTGTCAAAAACTGGACTCATGGTCGTTGATTTTGGGGCACTGTTAAAAAGGCAAACGCGTCAAAGTAGAAAAATCTTAGTTTAAGTATTGATTGTTCAGGTAAAATATCTCTCACTACCAATGAATTTTCTTTTGAATAAGATAAAGAGTTAACTAATGAGGATGGGTTTTTTTTATCTTTTATAAAATAGTCAATTATTTTTCTTTCAGAATATTTCTTATTTAATTTTAGATAATCTTTATTT
>JALRDC010000039.1 GCA_023262245.1 Flavobacteriaceae bacterium | reverse complement strand
TAAAATCTATAGGCTTTCAAATTGGAGAATATTCTTACCAAGACGATATCGGAAAAGACATGGTTCTGGAGATACGCTATCAAGGAAAAAAGATAACACCAGGAATTCTCTTGCCAAAGACCAGCAAAATTGACTTAGTTTTAGGCAATGGAAAACGATAAATCAGCAATTGAGGAAGAAATTCAAACTACTGAAGGACTTTTTGAACATCATGCTTTTACTGTGGATCCCGGTCAATCCTCCCTTCGTGTCGATAAATTCCTTATGTCACGTATTGAAAACGTAACTCGAAATAAAATCCAACAAGCTGCAAAAGCCGGGAGTATTTTTGTTGGAGAGAACCCAGTAAAATCTAATTATAAGGTTAAAGGAGGCGATTTAATCAAAGTACTTTTTACCCATCCGCCTTATGAAAATCTATTACTTCCCGAACCACTTCCCATTGACATAATCTATGAAGATGATCTCTTAGTAGTAGTCAATAAGCCAGCGGGGATGGTGGTGCATCCAGGACATGGAAATTATTCAGGCACCTTGCTTAACGGATTGTTACATCATTTTAAACAATTACCAAAAAACGCTAATGATCGTCCTGGCCTTGTGCATCGGATTGACAAAGACACCAGCGGACTTTTAGTGGTTGCTAAAACAGAGTTTGCTATGACACATTTGGCAAAACAATTTTATGATAAAACTTCTGAACGAAAATACTTAGCTCTTGTTTGGGGGGATTTTGAAGAAGACTCTGGAACGTATACTGGTGCTATTGGGAGACACCCTAAAAATAGACTTCAAATGGCTGTATATGAAGATAATAGTCAGGGAAAAGAGGCAGTAACTCATTATCAGGTACTAGAACGTTTTGGATATGTAAGTCTTTTAGAATGTCAATTAGAAACAGGCAGAACGCATCAAATCAGAGCCCATATGAAGCATTATGGACATACACTTTTTAATGACGCTCGTTATGGAGGAGATGCAATCTTAAAAGGAACTAGTTTTAGTAAATACCGCCAATTTGTCGAAAATTGTTTTAACCTACTACCTCGTCAAGCCTTACATGCCAAGACCTTGGGTTTTATTCACCCAAAAACCGGAAAAATGATGCGATTTGATTCGCCTCTACCCGAAGACCTTACTGATGCTCTTAAAAAATGGAGACAGTATGCTCAGCATAAGAATTTGTGATAGAATTATTTAAAGCTTCAATTTTGGCTGCTTGTATAAGCTATTAAAAGCTTGTAATTTTATTTAAATTTTAGATTACAATCCATAAAAAAAAGTTGAACTATGAAAATCCTTATTTCACCAGCGAAGTCGTTAGACTTTCAAAAGCCCCTTCCAACAGAACACTTTTCGGAGCCTGTTTTTTCAGAAGAGGCAGCCAGAATAAATCTTTTGCTAAAGAAGAAATCTCCTAAGGTGCTTCGTAAGTTGATGAACATTTCGGAACAACTAGCGGAACTTAACTGGGAACGCAATCAAAATTTTAAAGTAACCGAAGCTGAAAATGAAAGCAGGGCTGCTGTTTATACTTTTAATGGGGATGTTTATGCAGGTCTTGATGCGCATTCACTTTCAATGGATGAAATTGATTTGATGCAAAAAGAGTTGCGTATACTTTCGGGTTTATACGGTTTGCTTAAACCGCTGGATTTAATTCAACCGTATCGACTAGAGATGGGAACCAAATTAGTCGTTGGAAAACATAAAAACCTTTATTCATTTTGGAAAAAGAAGATTACAGCTCAACTTAATAATGAATTGGAACCAAAAGAGATGGTAGTGAATTTGGCAAGCAAGGAGTATTTTGAAGCAATTGATACTTCTGAATTAAACGCTCCTTTGGTAAGTCCAGAATTTAAAGATTATAAAAATGGAAAGCTTAAAATCATCTCCTTTTTTGCTAAGAAAGCAAGAGGAATGATGGCTCGTCATTTAATCGAAACTAAAGCCTCTAGTTTGGATCATGTTCTATCCTTTAATTCGGAAGGATATCGCTACAGTGCTGAGGAAACTACTTCGGAGTCTTGTCCTGTATTTATTCGTTAAGTTTTTCAAGGAGTAAAGCTTTTTTCTTAGCCTTTTTTCTGACTCGTCTTACGCCATAACTTCCTTTGATTATTTTTCCTCTACGGGTTTTTTTGTCCCCTTTTCCCATGGTGTATTAGATTTGGTATTCACTAAAATACACTTTTTTTTAAAATCATTATTTTAAAACTTTGTTTATCCCTAGTACATTTTCTTGAATGTATTGTTTCATAAATTTAGTGTCAATATGCTTTTGCCCTTCTAAGTCTTCAGGAAGTAATAAGGAATTTAAATTCAACTGTAAATAGGCTTTTAGCATAGGTATTGCTAGGGGAGCGTAACTATAATGCCAAGGTTCATAATAAAACCCTTTTCTGTTATCATCAGAAGTATAGGGGCGAATAAAACCATATTCCACGGCATGTGCATCCATCCATTTACGCATTTCAACATATGGTCCTTTTCCGTGGAAATTTTCTGTAAGTAACACATCTCCAGATACGGGTTGCTTGCCATCAATAAGATCTACGTCGGTTCCCCAATGATGTCTTGAAGTCCCTGGAAGTGTAGAGTATTCAATAATTTTTTTGATATTTTGTTTTGGTTTTAAACCCTGTTGGGTATTGGAACGATATTTTCTGTTCCAAATCCCTTTTTGACGATCATAAGAACGGTATGCAGAGACAATTGCTATTTCAATTCCTGCTTTTCGAGCGGCAGCTTGCATTTTTAAAAAAGCAGTACCAACTTCTGGAAGCAAGGGGATACTGTCACTGTGTAGCTTTGGATTTGAGCGCCCAAGTAAGGACATTTCTGAAAAAGGCGCCTTTGACTGAGCATTTAAACTAATCTGGTATAGGAGTAAAAAAAGGGGAATCAATTTTATTTTAAGTATCATTTTTTAACAGTTTTAAAAATCTTTGATGCGTGCCAATAGATTCAATCTCAAAAGTGGTGCCAATAGGTTTAAATCCATTTGCCTGGTAAAGTGGATTTGCTGCAATTCTAGCATTTAACCAGATACAGTCAGGGTGTAATTTTTTTTCAATGATTTTTATAGCCTGTTGAATGAGTTGTGAGGCAACACCTTTTCGTTGTTGATCAACAGCAACGGCAATTGCCCGAAGCTGTACACCTTTTAGATGATTGTAATCTGGACAATCCTTTTGGTACGCACTCAATATCCCAATAAGTTGTTTTGAATAAAA
>JALRDC010000121.1 GCA_023262245.1 Flavobacteriaceae bacterium | reverse complement strand
AGGTGTAGATTCTTCTGTCGCAGCCCTATTATTACACAAAGCCATAGGGACCCAGTTGAATTGTATTTTCGTAAACAATGGTTTGCTTAGGAAAAATGAATTTGAGCAAGTTTTAGATCAATATTCAGGGATGGGACTCCAGGTCAAGGGTGTTGATGCTTCGGATCAATTTTTAGATGCCCTAGAAGGGGTTTCTGAACCTGAAGCCAAACGAAAAATTATTGGCAAAGTATTTATTGATGTTTTTGATGCAGAAGCCAAAAAAATCAAAGGTGCAAAATGGCTAGGTCAGGGAACCATATACCCCGATGTGATTGAATCCATTTCGGTTAATGGCCCCTCTGCCACCATTAAATCGCATCACAACGTAGGAGGATTGCCTGATTTTATGAAATTAGATTTGGTAGAGCCACTCCGTATGTTGTTTAAAGATGAGGTCAGGCGTGTAGGAAAAAGTATGAATATGGAAGCATCACTATTGGGACGTCATCCTTTTCCTGGACCTGGACTTGCTATTCGAATTTTGGGCGATATTACCAAAGAGAAAGTTCGTATACTTCAAGAGGTTGATTCTATTTTTATTGAGGGCTTAAGAAAATGGAATTTATACGATAAAATTTGGCAAGCAGGAGCCATTTTTTTACCTGTAAATAGCGTAGGTGTTATGGGAGATGAACGAACTTACGAAAATTGTGTTGCCTTAAGAGCAGTACAATCCACAGATGGTATGACTGCAGATTGGGTAGATTTACCCTATGCTTTTTTACAAAAAATCTCCAATGAAATAATAAATAATGTTAAAGGGATTAACCGGGTAGTATATGATATTAGCTCAAAACCACCAGCGACAATAGAATGGGAATAGTTTTTGATATGAAATCGTCTATGAATAAATCTGTAGTGCTTTTATTCCTGTTCATAGGAATTCAGTTTAGCTTTGGTCAAACCCCGGAACGCTTCGTTACACATAAAGTTAAAAAAGGAGAGACCCTTACAGAAATTATTGAAACCTATAGCATCACAGAAAATCAACTGCTTGAATACAATCCGCTTATTGAAAAGATAGGTGTTAGAAGAAGAATGTCACTCCGAATCCCAGTTTATGAGAGTAAGCCCATCAAACTAAAAAGAACTTCAGAGTCTCCAGATACTCAAGCGTACAACATTCACATTGTAAAACCTAAGGAAACTAAATGGCGTTTAGCTTATGAGTATGGAATGACTATTCAAGAATTAGATTCGCTAAATCCTCAAATTTTAAATGGGTTAAAGATTGGCCAAGAAATTAGAATTAAAAATTTAGAATATAGAGAAATACTTCCCGCAAAAGACAGTCTTTACAACTACTACAAAGTCCTTCCTAAAGAGGGCTATTTCCGTATTGAAAAAAAGCTAGGAGTGAGTAAAAAAGTACTGGATTCTTTAAATCCAGGCCTATTAGAGTCTGGGCTTCAAATGGGAATGGTACTTAGGATTCCTGATTCATTAAGTGGCGGTTTAAAGATTGAAAATGACTTGCTAATCGAGCGAGTAAATCTTATGGATTCTACGCTACTAAAAGAGAAAATTAAACTAGCGGTCCTACTCCCTTTTAAAGCAAATGAAATTGTTTTTGATTCAATTGAAGACACCAAAAAGTTACTCGCTTCAAGAAACCTTCATACGCTTTCTCTTGATTTTTATACGGGGGTCTTATTAGCTGTTGATCAAGCTGCGCAACTTGGACTTGAAGTAGATCTAGAAACTTATGACACCGAAAATAAGAAGTCTAAAATCAATGAGATTGTAAATACTGGGTCTTTACAAGAAAAAGATTTTATTGTTGGACCTTTAATCCCCTCCAATTTTGATTTTATTTCAGGGAATCCTCTTTTAAGGAAAGTACCTAAAATAGCTCCTTTATCAACAAAACCGGTTGCATTTAGAAAAAATGTTTTCCAATCGATCACTACAGAAAAAGAGTTCAGAGCTAAGATGTACGAACATCTTGAAAAGAAATTAGACACTACTCAAAATGTAGTTATTGTTGCAGATTCACTAAATAGAAGTTTCGAAAAAGAGTTGCAAGCACGTTTTCCATGGGCAATTAAAATAAGACCTGAAAAGGAAGACTATATCCTCCCAGAACTTGTGGACTCTTTACTTTTAGACTCTTTACCCAATAAAGTAATTTTAGAAACACAATCTTTTCCATTGATAGCAAGTGCTTTATCTCAATTTAATGCTCAAAATACTGGAACACGTGAGGTACAAGTATTTACCAGTTATCGAAGCAATGCTTACGACAACGAAAACCTTTCCCGAAAGATTCTTGGAGGGGTACGATTTACTTATCCAACAGGTTTCAAACCATTAGACAAACCACTTGAGGATCCTTTTATTAAGAACTATATTAACACTTTTGGAAAACCTCCAAAGAAGGAAGCCATCAGAGGCTATGATTTGGTTTTAG
>JALRDC010000100.1 GCA_023262245.1 Flavobacteriaceae bacterium | reverse complement strand
TTATAATATTATAACATAAAAAATGCCTTTCAAATATTATTGTGGAATTTGTGATTCTAAACCAGATCAATTATCACATCATAAATCTCATTTATCTACTCAAAAGCATAAAGATAAAAGATGTATATTTAATTTACAACTTCTACTTTTTTGTTCAAATAATCTACAGCGATATAAGCATTCTTTTGAAAGAAACGGGTTTTTCGCATTTTTTTAAGTGAAATACGACTCGCTGTAAAATTGGCTACGCAACCATTTTCAAAGGTAATTCGAGCATTACTGATATCGGGTGTTTCACTAATTACAGCTACTCCAGAAGCGTCAATACGCTTGATGGGGGAGTCCACCACGCTTAAAACGATATCAATATCGTGGATCATCAGATCTAAAACAACGGAAACATCGGTGCCTCTGGGATTGAATTCTGCCAGCCGGTGTGTTTCAATAAAAAGAGGATTTTCTAAAGAAGGTCGAACCGATTGAAATGCAGGATTGAATCGTTCCACATGCCCTACTTGTCCCAAAACTCCATTTTCTGCAGCTAGCTTTACCAGTTTTTGTGCTTCTTGATCATTATGGGCAATTGGCTTTTCAATAAATACATGTTTTTTTAATCGGATCGCTTTCTCAGCCATTTCAAAATGGGAGAGTGTTGGCGTGATTATACTTACAATGTCCACCGCCTCCATTAAAGCTTCAGCACTTTCAAATGCTTTGTACCCTTTCTCATTTACAAGTTTTTCAACAGCAGCAGAATTGGGATCATAAAATCCAACAAGCTCAAAAAGTGGAGATGCAGCAACTAAGTGTAAATGGATTTTTCCTAAATGACCGGCTCCGAGGATTCCAATTCTCAGCATTTTATCACATATTTATTCAAAAGTACAATCAAATTCCTAATATATAAGGAATCTGACTTATTTTTGTAGTGCATGCAGGATACGACCAAACATCAGGGTTTAAGGAGACAATTAATCGATTTGCTAAGAGAAAAAGGAATTACCTCAACACGTGTTTTAGAGGTAATGTCACAAGTTCCCCGCCACTTTTTTATGGATCCTGGACTGGTCAATTTTGCTTATGTTGATCAGGCTTTCCCTATTGCAGCAGATCAAACCATCTCACAGCCTTATACCGTGGCTTTTCAAACAGAATTATTAGCGTTAAAGCCAGAACACAAAGTTTTAGAAATTGGGACTGGTTCGGGATATCAAACTGCTGTTCTACTTGGACTTTCTCCAAATATTTACACTATTGAACGTCAACAAGAGTTGTTTAAAAAAACCCAACGCTTGTTTTCTAAACTTGGATTGCGACCAAAACGCGTGATTTTTGGCGATGGGTATAAAGGGCTCCCTGAAGAAGCTCCCTTTGATCGGATATTGGTTACCGCAGGAGCCCCCGAGTTACCCAAAGAGTTGCTACAACAACTTACTCCAAATGGGAAGCTTGTAATTCCGATAGGTACTAAAGAACAAAAGATGATGCGTTTTACCAAAACTGCAGAAAAAATATTCGACAAAGAGTCCTTCGGTAACTTTCGTTTTGTTCCTCTTTTGAGTAATAAAAATTAATTTTCCTACAAAATGAAGAAATAGGTATAAATGCTGTACATTTCGAATTATTTTTGTTTGAATGAATTTTGATAATACTCAAGAAGCTTATCGACTCAAATCAAATAAAGAGTTGTACCGAGCTTTATACATTTACCAAATGATCTCTAACAATACCTTGGTTACCGTGGGTAGCAAGTTAGCTTTACTGGCTTTGAGATTAAAACTACCAATTGCTGGACTTTTTAAATTGACTGTATTTAAGCAATTTTGTGCTGGTTCTCACAAGGAAGATTCCCTAAAGCTGGTAGAACGCCTCGAAACTTTGAATGTCAAATCCTACATGCATTTTGCCGCAGAAGGGCAAAAATCAGAAGCAGGGATGAACCTGAGTCTAGAAAAAACTTTAGAAACCCTTTCGTTTTCAAAAAACACTCAAGCACTTCCCTTTACCGTTTTTAAGGCAACCAGCTTAGGGGCCTTTACTCTTTTCGAAAAAAAGAGCAGAAGCGAGATGCTAAATTCCGATGAAACAGCAGCCTGGGAAAGGATGTTAAAAAGAGTGCGTACTTGCTGTGACTTAGCAAAAAAACTCCATGTACGTATGCTTATAGATGCTGAAGAATCTTGGGTTCAAGATGCGATTGATCAATTGGCTGAAACCATGATGGAAACGTATAACCAAAACGAAGCGATCATCTTTACTACAGTGCAGATGTATCGTAAAGACCGCTTAGCTTACATTAAAAAGTTAATTCAAAAGGGGGAA
>JALRDC010000072.1 GCA_023262245.1 Flavobacteriaceae bacterium | reverse complement strand
AACGGAATAAGATTTGTAATAAGGTGGTGAAAAAATTGCTATGAATCTGAATAATCTTACCTTAAAAACTCAAGAAGCTGTTCAAAATGCACAACAGTCTGCGTTTGAAAACGAGCATCAACAGATAGAACCCTCCCATTTGTTCCAAGGTTTACTCAATACCGATGACAATGTCCTTCCCTTTTTGTTTAATAAGCTCAATGTCAAACTACCGCTTTTAAAGCAGTTGAACGAAAGTGCCTTAAAGAGTTTTCCTAAAGTAACAGGAGCCACACAAATGTTAAGCCCTAAAGCCTCACAAATCCTTATGAGCGCTGTGACTTTAGCTAAAAAGCAAAATGACGAATACGTCGCCACGGAGCACCTACTTCTTGCACTATTTGAATCAAAAAGTACGGTATCCAAAATGCTGGAAGATCAAGGGGTTACAAAAACAGCTTTGGAAGAAGCCATTAAAGAACTACGAAAAGGAGAAAAAGTAACTTCAGCTTCTGCGGAAGGGACTTACAATGCCTTAGAAAAATATGCTAAAAATCTGAATCAACTGGCTTCAGAAGATAAATTAGACCCTGTGATAGGTCGGGATGAAGAAATCCGACGCTTACTCCAGATCTTAAGCAGGAGAACTAAAAACAACCCTATACTAGTAGGAGAACCCGGTACTGGGAAAACCGCAATAGCGGAAGGATTGGCTCATAGAATCATTGATGGGGATGTGCCTGAAAATCTAAAAGACAAAAAAATCTACGCACTGGATATGGGTGCACTGATCGCTGGAGCCAAATATAAAGGGGAGTTTGAAGAACGTTTAAAGAGTGTGATCAAAGAGGTCACCCAAAGCGATGGAGATTTGGTACTATTTATAGACGAAATTCATACCCTTGTTGGCGCAGGAGGTGGCGA
Organism: Flavobacteriaceae bacterium; assembly: GCA_023262245.1. Taxonomy (GTDB): domain Bacteria; phylum Bacteroidota; class Bacteroidia; order Flavobacteriales; family Flavobacteriaceae; genus MS024-2A. The sequence continues at coordinate 12,062 of JALRDC010000072.1, read as the reverse complement.
AGGCGCTATGGATGCTGCTAATATTCTTAAACCTGCCTTAGCTCGGGGGGAGCTAAGAGCCATAGGTGCTACTACTCAAGATGAATACCAAAAATACTTTGAGAAGGACAAAGCACTGGAGCGCCGCTTTCAAAAGGTATTGGTGGATGAGCCCGATACCGAAAGTGCCATCTCTATTTTAAGAGGAATAAAAGAGAAATACGAATCCCATCATAAAGTTCGGGTTCGTGATGAAGCCATCATCGGTGCTGTTACCCTTTCTCAACGTTATATAACCAACCGTTTTTTACCCGATAAGGCCATTGATCTAATGGACGAGGCGGCTTCTAAATTAAGAATGGAAATCAATTCCAAACCGGAAGAGCTTGATAGCTTGGATCGTAAAATTCGTCAAATTGAAATTGAATTGGTAGCCATTAAGAGGGAAAAAGACGAAGTCAAGATCAAACGATTGAATCATGAGTTAGCGGAGCTTAAAGAGGCTCGCAAAACACTTTACGCAAAATGGAGTCAAGAAAAAGAGGTTGTCGATAAGCTTCAACAGAGTAAACTTGATATCGAAAATTTAAAATCTCAAGCCGACCGTGCAGAACGGGAAGGCGATTATGGAACCGTAGCAGAAATACGCTATGGAAAGATACAAGAAGTAGAATCTCAGATCGAAGGACTACAAAAAGAACTCTCACAAATGCAAAGTGGAGATTCCTTAATTAAAGAAGAAGTGACTTATGATGATATCGCTGAAGTTGTTGCAAAATGGACAGGAGTTCCCGTTAGTAAAATGCTCCAATCGGATAAGGACAAACTCCTCAAGCTGGAAGATCAAATCCATCAACGACTGATTGGGCAAGAAAAGGCAGTTAGCGCCGTTAGTGACGCCATACGAAGAAGCAGAGCAGGTTTACAAGACACACAAAGACCTGTGGGAAGTTTTTTGTTTTTAGGGACTACAGGAGTCGGGAAAACAGAATTGGCTAAAGCCTTAGCGGAAGTGCTCTTTGACGATGAAAATAACATTACTCGTATTGACATGAGCGAATACCAAGAACGCCATGCGGTGAGTCGCTTGGTAGGTGCACCTCCGGGATATGTGGGTTATGAAGAAGGGGGGCAACTTACTGAAGCTGTTCGAAGAAAACCCTATTCTGTCGTGCTCCTTGATGAAATTGAAAAGGCACATCCAGACACCTTTAACCTTTTGCTGCAGGTCTTAGATGAAGGAAGACTTACAGATAATAAAGGACGTCTTGCCGATTTTAAAAACAGCATCATCATCATGACGAGCAATTTGGGAAGTCAAGAGATTCAAGCTGCTTTTGAGACCAATGAAGCTTTTGAAACAGCAGAAAAAGTGGCAAAAAAACACGTCATGGAACTGCTAAAAAGCCAGATACGTCCTGAGTTCTTAAACCGAATTGATGATATTGTCCTCTTTTCACCATTGACTAAAAAAGAAATACGGAACATTGTGGACTTACAATTGAAAGGAATACAAAAACGCCTAAACACACAGGATTTAAAATTAGAGGCCACAGAAGAAGCGCTAATTAAACTCTCTGAGCTCGGATTTGATCCACAGTATGGCGGGCGACCCGTTCGTAGGGTTTTACAGCAACAATTGCTCAATCCCTTAAGTAAAGAACTACTCTCTGGTAAACTAGACAGGGAGCAAACGGTTGTTTTCGATTTTATTCAAGATCACTTTATATTTAGAAATGGCAAAGTAAAACCAAGCGAGGATTAATACTATCTTTGCAGCGTGCAAAAAAACGTGAACATACAGAACAAACGTGCGCGCTTCGAATATGAAATCATAGACGAATATACAGCGGGCATTGTCCTGACCGGAACGGAGATTAAATCGCTTCGGAACAGTAAGGCTTCTATATCCGAAAGTTTTTGTGAATTTAATGAAAGAGGAGAGCTCTTTACCGTAAATGTAAATATTGAAGAATATGCCTTTGGGACACGATTTAACCATCGCCCTAAAGCACAACGCAAACTTCTTTTAAACAAAAAAGAGCTTAAAAAACTCCACAAGGAAGTAAAGAACAGTGGACTTACTATAGTTCCCCTGCGTCTCTTTATTAACGATAAAGGCTTTGCCAAAATGCGAATCGCCCTTGCAAGAGGAAAAAAGCTTTACGATAAAAGGGAAACTCTTAAAGATCGCGAGAACAAAAGAGACCTGGATCGAGTCAAAAAAAACTTTAAAAAAGACTAAAATCTTTTCTTTTTTTAAGCTAAATAAATCAATCTTTCTTGTGGAGTTTTTTAACAATTTCTTTCAAATAAAGGCCTGCATGTTTTAGTGTCAAAGTGGTGTTCAAGTTCATTAAAAGAAATTAAATCCTTCCAGAAGATTCAAGTCTAGAATGTTTTTTTAAATCCTTATTTTTGCAGCTACCGTTTAATTATGCAAAATCAAATTAATTTAACCTTTGGGAAGGAAGCCTTGGCGGAACTGCCACATAAACTTAAAGCACGTGCTTACAGCAGCCTCTTTATTTTGGTAGACGAACATACTCAAAGTTACTGCTTGGAGCCCTTTTTAAATCAAACTCAGCTCCATGATGCACATGTATTGCAAATGAAAGCTGGAGAAGAAAATAAGCAGCTACAAACTTGTGAAAAACTTTGGCAACAACTATCAGAATTAGGCGCAGATCGAAATAGTGCTTTATTAAATTTGGGGGGTGGTGTAGTGACTGACTTAGGGGGGTTTGTAGCATGTACCTTTAAACGTGGGATTGATTTTTACAATATTCCTACGAGCCTATTAGCCATGGTAGATGCTTCCGTAGGTGGAAAGACGGGAATTGATTTTGGTCCGCTAAAAAATCAAATAGGAATTATTGAAGAACCTCAAGAAGTGATTATTGACTCCCAATGGTTGCAAACGCTTCCCGAAGTGGAGATCAGAAGTGGCTTTGCTGAAATGCTGAAACACGGATTGATTGCCAATCCAGACTATTGGAAAGAACTTATAGAGCTCAATACATTAGATGTAAACAGCCTTGCTCCCCTCATAGAGTCTTCTATAGCAGTAAAAAAAGAAGTGGTTGAAACTGATCCAAAAGAAAGGGGTTTGCGTAAGATATTAAATTACGGACATACTTTAGGTCATGCGATTGAATCGTATTTTCTTATCCATCCACATAAAAAAAGGCTACTCCACGGGGAGGCCATAGCTGTAGGCATGGTCTTAGAGGCCTTTTTAAGCATGCATTGCTGTGGTTTAAACCCCATGGATGCAGCAGCAATTAAATCTGGTTTTAAACGCTTTTATCCTCCGGTTTCTTTTTCAAATGAAGAGATCAATGAGATTGTTGACTTGCTGCGTCATGACAAAAAAAATAAGGCAGGAAGAGTCCATTTTGTCTTGCTGAAGTCCATTGGTGATCCCCAGATGGATGTTGAAGTTCCACAAGAGTTGTTTCAAAAGGCCTTTGAATACTATAGTGCTCCTTAAGCGGAATTTCTACTAGCATTAATATTACCAAACAACGACCGTGTTACCATAGCTTCAAGCACTTCAATTTTTTCTTCATTAGCAGGGGTTGCTTTCCTCAGTGTTTGTAGTTGCATTAAAGCAAATTGCTGTATGGTCAATAGCGGTTGAACAATTTCTTCACGTGCTTTGATAGAAGCCTTGCCTGCAGGTTCGTTTTCCATTAAACTTGAAAACTCACTAATCTCTAAAAGGACTTTTTTAGTTAGACTGTATTCTTCAAAAATGATTTCCCAAAAAGAGCCAAACTCTTTGTCATTTTTCATATAGGCTGTGAGCTTAAAAAAGGATTTTGACAAACTCATCATGCTGTTAAAAATGAGCGTTCTAAAAAAGCGTGAACTCTTGTAAAGATTTTTTAAATCTCCTAGTTTCCCTTCATCAATTATATTTTGCAATGCCTTTCCCAAACCAAAAAATCCAGGAACATTTTGTTTTAACTGACTCCAACTTCCAACAAAAGGAATGGCTCTGAGATCTTCAAACTTTAAGGTTTTTGATTTTCCTCTTTTAGAAGGACGACTACCAATATTTGCTTTTGAGTAATATGGTAAGGTTGACATTCGTTCCAGATACGGCAGAAACATCGGATGTGCTTTAAAATCTTGATACACTTTGTAGCTGATCTTAGCAATGCGCTCCATCAATAGGCGGTTTTGATCGGTCAGATTGTTTTTGCCAGGATTAAAAATTTGATTTTCAATTCCGGAACTCAAAAGTTGTTCAAGGTTAAACTGTGAAGAATCCATGGTTCCAAAATTAGAGCTAATGGTTTGCCCTTGAATTGTCAATTGGATGTCATCACTCTGGATTTGATCCCCCATGGAGGCATAAAACTCATGGGTATTTCCACCGCCCCGAGCGGGAGGCCCTCCCCTTCCGTCAAAAAACGCTACTTGCACCCCAAATTCTGAAGCTAATTGACTCAAGGTTTCTTTAGCTGCATAAATACTCCAGTTAGCCATAAAATAACCTCCGTCTTTGGTCCCATCAGAAAAACCAAGCATGATTGTTTGTTTCATACCCCGTCTTTTAAGATGTTCTTTATAGACAGGATCGCTGAACAAATTTCGCATTACTTCTCCAGCTGCTTTTAAATCTTGAATGGTCTCAAATAATGGGATGAAATCAACTTTTGGCTCATTCCAGTTGCAAAGGCGACACATAGCGAAGAGTTCTAAGATATTTTCCAAAGATTGGCAGTTACTAATGATATAACGATTACAACCACGTTCTCCGTTTTCAATTTGTATTTGTTGCATGCTTCGAATGCTCTCCAAAGTTTGGAAGGTAATATCCTCTGAGAATATTGAAGAAGGAACATCACCAGTAAGCGACATCAATACCTGATAACGCTCTTCCATCGATAGACTGAGGTAATTCTTAGGTAAATTTTGGGTGTAATTCTGGATGTCGGGATGCGACACTATTTCTCTAAATACACTATGGTGTACGCGAGAATCCTGTCGGATATCCAGACTCGCGAAATGAAGCCCAAACAGGCGTAATTTGTGAATCATGTCCAGGACTTCACTTTTGTACAGGCCATCGTGTTCATTGAGGATTTCATTTAAAACAAAAGACAACTCTTTTTGCATAAACTCTAAGGAGAAATCTTTGTTTCGCTTCGGATAAAAAAGCTGGTTAAATACCAGATCTTCCAAATTGGCAATTCGATGTTCCAGTCCAGGAAAAGTGATTTTTCGTTTGAGCTTTCTTAAATCTCTATAATAATTACGCAAGACAGAAAATTGAAGTCTTTTCGCTGTTTTTAATGTAATTTCAGGAGTAACAAAAGGATTTCCATCACGATCACCACCCGGCCAGAAACCAAAATCAAAAATGGAGTTTTCGAGTTGATCTGAATCTATTATATTTTCCGCAATATAGTTGTAAATAGTACTTGCCGAATGATAAAAAACATTCTCTAAAAACCAAATCAAACTCACCGCTTCATCATATGGGGTGGGCTTTTCTTTCTGATAGAAGGGTGTTTTGCCCAACTGCACCAACAATTTTTTTATATTGTCTAAATCGTCTTGAGCGATGGCTTTAGAAAGCTCATTAATGATGACTAAAACATTATCTGGGTAGAATTGTGTTGGGTGCGCTGTAAGAACAATGCGAACTTTAAAGCGCTTAATATAATCAGAAAGGGCTTCTGTTAGCTGTTTGTTTTTTGCCTCCTCCTTAATGCTGCGAAGGGTTCCTATGCCGTGCATGTTGTTAACATAGGAAAAACCTGCATCCTCTATTGCATCAAACAAGACTACTTGACGTTCGATGTATTGAATGAAATTAAACAATAAATCTTGCTGCTGTTTTTCGTCTAAATCCGGTGCAAATTGATTGAAAAAACTCGATACAATTGCTTCGGGATTAGCACCAATGTCGTATTGATTACGACAATGGTCTGCAAAAAGGGGCATCAATAGTGAGGTTTGTTTTATTGTTTTAAAAGGAAGGGTAAGAAAAAGGCTGTTGTAAATTTGAAATCGGGAAAGGATTTTTTCATTAAAGCGTTCAATTTTGGGTTTTCGGGCCATTGTTTAGTTCAATTCATTAAAAATTCGGTGCATTAGTCTTTTTTTATCGTTAATACTTTCTTCTAGCGAAATCATTGTTTCAGTTCTTGAGATACCCTCAACATCGTCAATCATAAAAATAATATCTTTTGCATGATGCGTGTCTCGAGCACGTACTTTACAAAAAACATTAAATTTTCCAGTAGTAATATGAGCTACCGTTATGTATGGAATATCGTTTAAAGCTTTTAATACAGCTTCTGTGGCACTTGTTTTTTCTAAGAAAATACCTACATAAGCAATAAACGAATAGCCCAATTTTACATAGTCAAGATTTAACGAAGACCCTTTAATGATCCCTGCTTCTTCCATTTTTTTAACGCGAACATGTACTGTCCCCGCTGAAATCAACAAGCGTTTTGAAATATCTGTAAAAGGAATTCGAGTATTGTCAATTAAAATGTCTAAAATTTTATGGTCGACTTCGTCAAGATTAACTTTACTCATTCGAAAATATTTAGTGGATTAAAGGTGTAAATTTAGTTAAAAAAGATGGATATTTCTGAGAATTCCTCTAAGAATTTAAGAGTTTATTGAAAATAATATATTCAATTCCGGATTTTTAATTGATTGATCTTGTAAAAAAACAAGGGGTTCATTTAGATTTAAATTAGTTGCATCTATATACCGATGCGCTTTGAGTTGTAATGAACTTCCATAGCCATGATAAGTGGGAACAAATGCGATGGCTCCATTCTTTAGTTCTTCACGGTATTGAATTGCTAATTGCTGCTTTTTATACAAAACACCTTGATCCTCAATGTTTACTGGAGATAGGATGATGTCAACAAAATTCTTTGTGTTTTCAGGAATTTTGAAATAGGCTGCTACTTCAGTTTCCTCTTCAGTCTGGTACAGATACCAAAAAAGCGCTTTAAAGGAGTTAAAGATCCACTTTCTAGTAATTTCTCTCTGGTAGTCATTAGGATAATGGCCTGCTTCAAAAAGAATGGTAGGGGTTCCAGCTTGAGTAAAAGCGTCTCCTACGCAGTTTGGGTTGAAATGATCATCGTATCTGCCAATTCCTTTAGGCAGTGCTGTCCTGAGCTCATTATAAATCGCAACAATCGCTTTCATTGCGTGTTCTCGTGCAGGCGCAAGGGAGCGTTTGCTGTCTGCTGCTGGTGCGAGGAAGGAAAGGCTTGCTGCATTTCCTTGTATCCCTGCCCCATAGATGGTTCGCTGACCGTGCAGGTTTAAAGCAAAATCAGGTTGAATTTTTTGGTACTGGGTGCTTAACACCTTGCTTTCGGGCTCCGTTTGCGCCTGAGCGTCTCTATTGAGATCGACTCCATTAGCATTTTCACGAGTATATTCCTTGGCACCATCTGGATTTAATTGTGGAATGATATAGAAACTAAATGTTTGCAAAAGCGATGCTTGATCAGCTTCTAATAACCACGGGATCAGGTCAAAAAGTGCCTTGGTCGTAGTGGTTTCATTGCCATGCATTTGAGACCACATCAGTATTTTTAAAGGTCCAGATCCGAGCTGCAATTGATGAATGGGCAGCCCCTTTACAGACTTCCCTACAATTAGCTGCTTAACTGCTGGTTTTAAGTTAGCTAAAAATATACTTAAGAGCTCGGGTGGAAAATACCTTTTACCAGTCATTTAAAAAAATTATGGTACAAATGTAAACAACCAAATGTTTACAAATGTAGTTTACAAAAGTAACCGATTTGGAGCTATTTAACCAATTGTGTAACAAAGTAATATACAATTGTAATCTTTTAAATTGAATTAAAATATAAAATACTGTAAATGAGTAAAATATAATTTATATATAAAGTAATTATCTAATAATATTAGATTTGTTTAATTAAATTTACCATTGTATATTAGAGCATAACTTAATAATAGTTCACAATGTTAAACACAGAAATGTTTCTTAATCGTCTTGAGGAACTAATGGAAAACTACCAATTAAATGCTGCAGGATTTGCAGAGCGTATTGGTGTACAGCGTTCATCCGTTTCCCACATTTTGTCAAAAAGAAACAAGCCCAGTTTGGAATTCATCCTTAAAATCTATAATGCTTTTGAAGATGTGAAATTGAATTGGCTGCTTTTAGGGATTCAAGATTCTACGACTGCTCCTACCCTTACCCTTGAAAAGAAAGAACCAAGACAGGAAGGTGCTTTGGAGGATCTAGAAAAGGAAGAACAATTTGTAAAGCAAGCTCTTGACAAAGAAAAAGGAACAATTGTTCAAATCATCCAATTGTACGAGGACGGAAGTTTTCGTTCTTTTTTCCCTAAATCTTAGTATTTTTGCGCACGATGAAGCGCACACTTTTTATTTGTATGCTCCTTTTTATTTCTTGCTATACGCTAGAGCGGAATTGCAAACCCTTTCAACAGGGAGAATTTCAGTTTACTCAAATCGTAAATGGCACAATTAAGACCTCCTATTTCTCACGAGACTCCCTTTATGAAATTGAACGATACGAAGGAAAAGTTGATACGGCAACAATCCGATGGGTTAATGATTGTGAGTGCATTTTAACGAAATTAAATCCTACCTCAAACCAAGATAAACGTCCCATACAAATACGAATTCTCAGTACCCAAGGAAACGATTCATACACTTTTGAATATGCACTTGTAGGGGATCGTAAAAACAAACAAAAGGGTACCATCGAAAGAATTAAATAAATATGATCACCCCAGATTTACTTGCAGCATTCTTAACCCTAACATTTCTTGAAATTGTGTTGGGTATCGACAATATTATTTTCATTTCTATACTTGCCAATCGCTTTCCAGAGGAGAGACAAAAGAAGCTCATTCGCATTGGGCTGTTTTTGGCCATGATTATGCGAATTATGATGCTTCTGGGGATCAATTGGCTAACCCAAATGAAAGAGCCTTTAGTTGAAGTTAATTTGAATTGGTTTTCCGCTCAGATCACCCTGCAATCAATCATCCTGCTTGCCGGGGGACTTTTTCTATTATACAAAAGTACGCTTGAAATTTTTCACAAAGTTGAAGACATCGAAACTCATAGTACATTGAAAGGAACTAAAACACTTTCTTTTTCAAGAGCTTTATCACAAATAGTGATGATTGACATTGTGTTCTCTTTTGACTCCATTTTAACTGCTGTTGGGATGACCAACGGGATTCCTTATGCCTTGTGGATCATGATCATTGCTGTTATAGTCTCTATTGTAATCATGATGGCTTTTGCCACACCGGTTAGCAATTATATAAACAAACACCCCTCCCTTCAAATTTTAGGGCTTTCTTTTTTACTCCTCATCGGATTCATGCTTATAGCTGAAGCAGCCCATTTGTCTCACACCAATCTCTTTGGAGGAACTACAGGCAGAATCCCTAAAGGCTATCTTTATTTCTCTATTGCCTTTTCTTTAGGCGTTGAGATGTTGAATATGCGAATTCGAAAGAGAAGAACACCTAAAAGTCAAGAGTAATTTGGGAATCGTCATCAAATCCTGAAACCGCTTCGTCATTGGAAACCTCTATCTCCAAATAATCAGTTTCGGTTTGTTCTTGATATTGTAAGGCTTCTTTCAACTCTACCGTTTTAATTTTTTTGTCTGTAAGCTGATTTCCCATAGCCTTAAATCCTTTTACAGCAATAAATTCTTCAGCATTGACCTCAAAGGACGGTGGCTGTTCTTTCCCACGCGGTTTTTCGAAAACGATAGTCAATACGGGCCTCCATTCAGTACTTAAATACAAGAGTTCCCCGTTTTCTTTTATATAAGTATCTTCTCTTTCGGTATGTTCTATTAAGAAACGTTTGATGAAATAGCGTTGTTTCTCTGGGTCATAATAGATTGCCGTAAGGGGTTTTATAGGATTCCACTTTTCTAAATGATTAACAGTGTCCTCAAAATGTAAACTCATTTCAGGAGCCACTACCTTAATGGTTCCTTGTTGAGTACCGATTAGCAATTTATCGTCTCCTTTAAATTCGCCTAGCAAAGTTCCTCTACCCTCTAAATTAAGCCTTCTAATGGTGTCGTCAAACCAGATCTTACGCGGCTTGAGAGTAGACACCCCCTTTTCCTTAAGCTCTACTTTTTTAATAGGGTATTTGGTTACTGTATTTCCTCTTACAGAGCGTCCTTTGATCTGAAGATCAGCAAAGTCTAAATCCCATTTGATTTTTTTGATCGAACTAAGGTTTCTTAATAGTATGGTTACGACCTCTGCTTCTCCATTAGGATTTGCAGAAAAATACAATACCTCAGAATGGGGTTTTCCTTGTGTTAAATCATAAATTTTTTCTCGAGTGATACCCGTGACTGCAAAGCGTTTGATAAAGGAAGTCCCCCCTTTTCCATCGCAGTAGATCATATTGTAGATAGTGCGTTGATCTTTCTTTTTGAAAACTGCAGCATGAATGATGTTTTTTCCTACAAAAACCTTGCTGTCAACTTTCACTACTTGCATTTTTCCCTCTTGCGTAAAAACAATAATGTCATCTATATCTGAACATTCACAAACCATTTCGTCTCTGCGCAGCGAGGTTCCAATAAAGCCTTCCTCACGATTCATATACAACTTTTGGTTGCGCACTACTACTTTCCTTGCGTCTACATCATCAAATATTCTAATTTCGGACTTGCGCTCCTTTCCTGGTCCGTAGGTTTTTTTAAGATGATTGAAATAGCGAATAGCATAATCAATAAGGTGTTCAAGATTGTTCTTTACTTCTGCAATATCCCCCTCTAGAGCTTCTATCTTTTGTTGCGCTTTGTCCAAGTCAAATTTGGAGATCCTCTTAATTCTAATTTCCGTAAGCTTAACGATGTCTTCCTCTGTTACAGGACGTTTTAAATGACTTACATAAGGCTGCAATCCTTTGTCAATAAAAGTAATTACTTCCTCCCATGTTTCCGCTACTTCAATATCACGGTAGATTTTATTTTCAATAAAAATTCGTTCTAAGGAAGCATAATGCCATTGATTTTCTAAGTCTTGAAGCTGAACTTCCAGCTCCATTTTAAGCAAATGGACGGTGTGATCTGTTGAAATTTTTAACATATCACTTACCCCCATAAAATTGGGTTTGTTATCTATAATCAAACAACCCAAGGGAGAGACTGAGGTTTCACAGGCAGTAAAGGCATAAAGCGCATCTATGGTCTTATCGGGGGAAATGTCATTGGGTAAGTGCACTAAAATCTCTACTTCGGAAGAAGTATTGTCTTCTATACGTTTGATTTTGATTTTTCCCTGATCATTTGCTTTCAAAATACTATCGATCAGTGAGGAGGTATTGGTACTAAAAGGGATCTCGTTTATTACTAGAGTTTTTTTATCTAATTGGTTGATACGAGCGCGGACACGCACTCGTCCTCCGCGAAGCCCATCATTGTAGCTCTGTACATCGATGATGCCCCCGGTTTGGAAATCGGGATAGAGACTGAATTTTTTACCCTTTAAATGCTGGATGCTTGCATCCAGTAATTCAATGAAGTTATGAGGTAGGATTTTAGTTGAAAGTCCTACAGCAATACCCTCAGCTCCCTGAGCCAACAACAAAGGAAATTTAACGGGTAAATGGATGGGTTCTTTTTTTCTTCCATCATAAGACAATTGCCAATCCGTAACTTTGGGACTAAAGACTACTTCCAAAGCAAATTTTGAAAGTCGTGCCTCTATATAACGTGAGGCTGCGGCACTATCTCCTGTAAGAATATTCCCCCAGTTACCTTGCATGTCGATAAGCAGTTCTTTTTGACCTAATTGCACCATCGCATCGCCAATACTGGCATCTCCATGGGGGTGGTATTGCATGGTATGCCCTACAATATTGGCAACTTTATTGTAACGTCCGTCATCCAAGTCTTTCATTGAATGTAAAATCCGTCGCTGTACGGGTTTAAAACCGTCTTCTATTGCCGGAACAGCACGTTCAAGTATTACATAAGAAGCGTAGTCTAAAAACCAGTCTTTGTACATGCCCGTAACCTTGACAAGGCTATCATT
>JALRDC010000004.1 GCA_023262245.1 Flavobacteriaceae bacterium | reverse complement strand
TCCTGATGTTATAAAAGCAAGTAGGGATCTGAACATTCTTCACCAGCAGTGGAAAAATGACTTGGGACCAGTAGCTAAAGAGCACCGGGATGATTTATGGACTCGTTTTCAAAATGCTTCTAAAGTAATACAAGCCAGAAGACAGGAATATCAAAAAGATGTTGCTGGGGCAATGAAAGAAAATCTTGCTAAAAAGGAAAGTCTACTCAAAGAAATGCAAACCCTCCTTGACACTCCTCCTGAAACTCATAACGCTTGGCAACAGGCGCTCAAAAGATTTAATGAACTACGAGAAGAATTTAAGGCAATAGGTTTTGTTCCTGCCAAGGAAAGTAAAGCATCTTGGAAGAACTTTAGAGAGATTGGAACTGAATTTATGAGTAAAAAGAACCTCTTTTATAAAGAGCAGAAAAAAGCTTACAATCAAAACATTGAATCTAAAAAAGATTTGATTAATCGTTCAAACGAAATTTTAGAATCTGAAGATTGGAACGATCGAGCACAAGAGATGAAGGACCTCCAAAAACAATGGAAAAACGTAGGCTTTGTTCCCAGAAAATTAGACAACAAACTCTGGAAAGAATTTTCAGACATTCAAAAAGTATTTTTTGATCGATTAAAATCCGGATACCAAAAACTTAACCCTGAACAAGAAGCTTTATTTAAAGAAAAAAATACCTATCTCGAAAAAGTAAAAACACTAGATTTTACTCCAGATGCTGAACAACTCAAAAAAGAGTATTTTGATCATTGGGAAGCTTGGAACCAAATAGGCACATTAGTTGGGAACAATGAGGCTAAAATGAATCAAAATTTTTCAAAAACTTTATTGAGTAAAATAAAGAGTACAGGGATAGAAAAGAAAGAATTGTCTCAAGTCATTACCGACTTAAATACTACAATTCTTGAAAATGACCCAGTGCGTTTAGAAAAAGACCTTCAAAAAGTACGATCAGAATTATCTACCCTTAAAGCAGAATTGACTCAACTTGAAAATAACTTAGAATTTTTTAGTAATTCCAGTAGTGAGAATCCTTTATTTAAAAACGTTGAAAAACAGATTCAAGATTGTCAAAAGAAAATAGACAAAACACAAAAGGAATACATCGCATTAAAACAAATAAAAAACTCTCAGGAAAAGCTAGCTAAAGCTGCGAATGATCAGGAAAATGATAGCGTTCAAGATCAAGAGGTTTCTGAAGAGGATTGATTTTTAGCCTCCCTCCATAAACTCTCCATTTCATCTAAAGACATTTGGTCTAGTGCTTTACCCATGCCTTGAGCTTTTCCTTCTAAATAGTTAAAGCGTTTTATAAATTTTTGATTCGTCCGTTCCAGTGCGGCATCTGGATTAATTTTTATAAAACGAGCGTAATTGATCAAAGAAAACAATACATCTCCAAACTCTTCTTCACTTTTTTCTATGTCTCCTTTATTGACCTCCTGCTTAAATTCCTCAAGCTCTTCTTTAACTTTACTCCATACATCCTCTTTGGTTTCCCAGTCAAAACCAACACCAGCAACTTTGTCTTGAATTCGTTGTGCTTTCACTAAAGCGGGTAATCCTTTGGGAACTCCTCCTAATACCGTTTTCTTGCCTTCTTTAAGCTTGAGAGCTTCCCAATTTTTCTTGACATCAGATTCATCTTTTACCTCTACATTCCCGTAGATATGAGGATGGCGATAAATGAGTTTTTCAGCAATGTCGTGTGCAACATCTGCAATGTCAAAGGCTTTTGTTTCACTTCCTAGCTTGGCATAAAAGACAATATGGAGTAAGAGATCTCCCAACTCTTTTTTAATTTCAGATAGATTTCCTTCTAAGATTGCCTCCCCCAATTCGTAAGTCTCTTCTATTGTGAGGTGCCTTAATGTCTCGAAAGTTTGCTTCTTATCCCATGGACATTCTGCTCTAAGTTGATCCATGATATCTAGTAACCGACCAAAAGCTTCTAATTTTTGGGCTTTCGTATTCATTTTTTTGTGGAAGTTGGAGTCTCCTTTGCTTTTTTAGGTGGAAGTTCTTTATCGGTTTTTGGTTTTGGGAGGGTTATTTTTTTTTGTGCTACCAACACATTATACCATTGAATAATCTTTTTTATATCACTAGGATATACTCGCTCTTCATCATAATCCTCTAAAACATCAAAAAAGTAAGCTTCCAATTCATCCGAAGGAGCCTTAGGTTTTACACTTGCCTGAGCTCCAGACTCATGGATTAACATTTTTTCAAAAACCTCTCTCAATGGAACCTCTTTTCCGATACAATAAACTTGAATCTCGTTCAGCATACTGATCTGATTATTTGCAGAGCTAACAATTCGTTTTCCGTCTACTAAAGATTTGGCTACGATACCCCCTCTTGTTTGAGCTTGTAATTCAAAAAGCCCTGGTCTTCCACCTATGGCCAATATATTTTCTAAATCCATTTTTTATTTTCTAGGTTTTTTGGGAAATTTCATCTGATAGTCCACATTTATGGTTCCTTTTGAAATTGCTGTTAATCGATTCTTTAAAAGTCTTTTTTTAAGAGAAGATAAATGATCCGTAAATAATATCCCTTCTATATGGTCGTACTCATGTTGTACTACTCGCGCTGCCAAACCGTTTAACTTTAATGTTTGAGCTTCAAAATTTTCATCTTCATAGGACAATACAATTTCTTCCCTTCTCGAAACATCCTCCCTTACATCTGGGATACTCAAACAACCTTCATTAAAATCCCATAAGGCTCCCTCTTCAGTAACAATTTCTGGATTAATGAATACCTTCTTAAAAGTAGAAAGTGTATCTATTTCTTCTTGGGTCATTTGTTCTTCATCCACAAATGGAGATGCATCAATAACAAAAAGGCGGACAGATAATCCTATCTGTGGAGCAGCTAAACCTACGCCATGAGAAGCATACATAGTTTCCCACATATTTTCGATAAGTTCTTTTAGATTAGGGTAATCTTTGGAAATCTTTTCTGCTTTCTTTTTTAACACAGGAGAACCGTAAGCTACAATAGGCAATATCATATTGAATTCATTTTATAGTTAAGATACGATTGTAATATGAGTGTGGCACTTACCTGATCTACCATTCCTTTGTCGGTCCGTTTCTTTTTTTTAAGGCCCCCGTCCATCATAGCTTGAAGAGCCATTTTTGACGTAAAGCGTTCGTCGTATCGCTCAATCTTACAATTGGGAAAATTTTTCTTTAATTCTCCTACAAAAACTTTAATTTGAGATTCTACTTGGGAAGGGGTTCCATCCTTTTGAAGTGGTTTTCCAATGATAAAACAATCTACAGTTTCTCTCTCGCAATATTCTTTTAAATAAGAGATGACCTGATGCGTTGGAAGGTTTTTTAAACCGCTAGCTATAATTTTGTTGGGATCTGTACAGGCTAATCCTGTTCGCTTTGTACCGTAATCAATTCCCACCAAACAACCCATATTTTTTTTTTGCAAATATACCTTTTTCGTAACGATCTGCTTCATTTGAATCGTTTTGAATTCTTTACCTTTGCTAAAAATTGAAAATGAAAGAAATCATAGAGTCCGCATGGGAAGACAGATCCTTACTTCAAAATTCCGATACCCAAGAAACAATCAGAAGCGTAATAGCACAATTGGATAATGGGGAACTACGAGTTGCCGAACCCACCGAAGGGGGATGGAAAGTAAACGAATGGGTCAAAAAAGCAGTTGTGCTTTACTTTCCAATTCAAAAAATGGAAACTTTGGAAGCAGGACCATTGGAGTTTCACGATAAAATACCCTTAAAAACAGGCTATCAGGATAAAGGTATTCGTGTTGTCCCTCATGCTGTAGCTCGACACGGAGCTTACATTTCCAAAGGAGTGATCATGATGCCAAGTTTTGTAAATATTGGGGCCTATGTAGATCATGGAACTATGGTCGATACCTGGGCAACTGTCGGGAGTTGTGCACAAATAGGCAAAAATGTTCACCTTAGTGGTGGTGTCGGAATTGGTGGTGTTTTAGAACCCCTTCAAGCGGCACCTGTAATCATTGAAGACAATGCCTTTCTAGGTTCCAGAAGTATTGTTGTGGAAGGAGTTCGCGTTTGCTCTGAAGCTGTTCTTGGAGCCAATGTAGTTCTAACTAGTTCCACTAAAATTATTGATGTAACTGGTTCTGAGCCTATTGAGCATAAAGGGATTGTCCCTTCAAGATCTGTAGTGATACCTGGAAGTTATACCAAAAAATTTCCAGCTGGAGACTACCAGGTTCCTTGTGCATTAATCATCGGAAAACGTAAAGAAAGTACTGACAAAAAGACTTCTCTAAATGATGCTTTACGAACCCACAATGTAGCCGTTTAAAAATTTTACTTGATCAAATTGTTTTGAACGCGGAAGACTATATTGTACCTTTGAGAGTGAATTGAGTTTAGTTAATTCAATGCAAAAGACAAGCCAAATAACAGAATTTAAAACTGTGAAATTAAAGGATGATTTTTCGAAGACATTGGCTTTACCCCTATTTAAAATAATTCGGGAGGCTGTAGCTTCTTCTGCAATGGAATCCTATGTGATAGGTGGCTTTGTTAGAGATCATTTACTCAGTAGGGGGCAACAAAAAGACATTGATATTGTTACTGTTGGATCGGGCATTGAACTTGCCCAAGCAGTCCAAAAAAAATTAAAGGGAGCACGTCCAGTACAAATATTCAAAACCTATGGGACTGCAATGATTGGCTGGAAAGAAATTGATCTGGAATTTGTAGGAGCTCGTAAAGAATCTTATAATGAAGCCAGTAGAAATCCCTCAGTAATTCCCGGAACTTTAGAAGACGATCAAAACCGAAGAGACTTTACAATTAATGCGTTAGCAGTAAGTTTAAACGAACAAGATTTTGGAAGACTTCTAGATCCATTTGAAGGTCTGGAAGATTTAAAAAAGAGAATTTTACGAACCCCTTTAGATCCTGAAATCACCTATTCTGATGATCCGCTTCGCATGCTTCGTGCTATTCGTTTTGCCACTCAATTAGATTTCATCATTGAAGAAGAATCTTTGGCAGCCATTACAAAAAATGCAGAACGAATTAATATTATTTCAAAAGAACGGATTGTTGATGAGTTAACTAAAATTTTAGCCTGTGATCAACCTTCGAAGGGTTTTACTTTATTAGAAAAAACGGGCTTACTACATCACATCCTTCCTGAGTTAATCGCTCTCAAGGGAGTTGAAGAAATTGAAGGACAAAGACATAAAGACAACTTTTATCATACCCTAGAGGTAGTGGACAATTTGTCTAAAAACAGTGATGATATTTGGTTGCGTTGGGCAGCACTTTTTCATGATATTGGAAAGGCCCCAACAAAAAAATTCAAACCGCCTACAGGTTGGACCTTTCACAATCACGAATTTGTTGGAGCCAAGATGATTTATAAAATCTTCAAACGTTTGAAAATGCCGCTTAACGAAAAAATGAAGTTTGTTCAAAAAATGGTTTTTATGAGCTCTAGACCTATCATCATTGCAGAAGAACATGTAACAGATTCTGCAATACGCAGGCTGGTATTTGACGCTGGGGAGTATATTGATGATTTGATCACCCTTTGTGAAGCGGATATCACCACAAAAAACCCAAAACGTTTTGAACGTTATCACAATAACTTCAAGATTGTAAGAGAAAAGATTGTTGCGGTAGAAGAGAAAGACCATCTTCGAAACTTTCAACCCCCTGTAAGCGGAGAAGCTATTATGAAATTCTTTGGATTGAAACCCTCACGAGAAATAGGTTTGATAAAAGAAGCTATAAAAGAAGCCATACTAGAGGGAGAAATCCCCAATGAATTTGAAGCAGCTTTTGAAAAAATGAAAGAGGAAGGAAAAAAATTAGGATTGAACGCCAATGAAAAAAGCCTATAAACATTTTTTAATTCTCAGTTTACTTTTAGTTTATTTAGTCATTGCTGCCGGGGCTATTGTTCGTATGACAGGAAGTGGTATGGGATGTCCGGATTGGCCGAAGTGCTTTGGATACCTCATTCCCCCTACCGAACGCGCCCAACTGGAATGGAAAGCAGCCCATCCTTATCAAAAAGGACAGGTAATTATCGTGGACGAAAGCCTTCGTGTTGCACCAAAAGATTTTATTTCTGAGGAGCAGTATAATTCAGAAAATTGGGAAGTTTACACTCAACATGATTACGCAATTTTTAATCCTACGCATACATGGATTGAATTTCTCAATCGCCTTCTTGGAGCTTTAGCAGGATTGGCCACCCTCCTCCTCTTTATATCCACTCTTTTTAAATGGAAAAAAGATCATTGGCTGAGTATAATTTCCTTTTTAATTGTTTTAGGAATGGGATTTCAGGCATGGCTTGGAAAAACGGTAGTGGACTCTAACCTCCTACCTTACAAAATCTCAATCCATATGGGAATGGCACTCCTCATTGTGTTACTTCTCGTCATTTTATTAGAAAGAAATGATTTACAAACAAAACCCCTCCCCAAATCAAAGAGTTTTAAAAGTTTAGTCGCTGTAGGAGTGATTCTAACACTCATCCAAATCGCTATGGGAACACAAGTGCGTCAATTTGTAGATGAACAGATACCTCTTTTAGGGCTTGAAGCACCCGCTCAATGGCTTTCGCAAGCTCCCTTTCTCTTTTATTTTCATCGTAGTTTTTCACTCAGCGTTATATTAGTTCACGGCCTGTTAGCCTATCGCTTATTAAAATTTCAATACATCCCTCCCGTTTTTGTTGCTATTTTAGTACTTATTGGCTTGGAAGTCTTGAGTGGAATATGGATGTATTATTTTAATTTCCCCTTTTCTTCGCAACCCTTACATTTGGTTTTTGCTTCCCTTTTATTTGGAGCTCAAGCTTATTTTATGATTCGTTTAAAAAAACAACAATGATTTACAGAATTCGTATAATATTAGACGTAGAACAAGATGTACTCCGTGACATTGAAATTGAAGCCTCTGCTACCCTAGAAGACTTACACTATGCCATTACGCAAGCCTTTGGGTTTTTAGGAAATGAAATGGCCTCCTTTTACAAATCAGATGAAAATTGGGTCCAAGGAGAAGAACTGGCTCTTGAATCTATGGAAGTAGGTCCTACCATGCGAGAAGAACCTCTTAATAAAGTTTTTACCCCATCTCTACATCATTTAATTTATATCTATGATTTTCTAAATCTTTGGACTTTTTATGTAGAGCTTAAAGAAGTTGGAGAATATATTTCAGGTATTAGTTACCCCAATCTAATTCACAGCGAAGGAGAAGTCCCAGAGGAAGCTCCTGAAAAAATATTTGAAGGTGAAGGAGATCCGTTAACTGAAATGGAAGCTGACGATGAAGAGGATGAAAATTTTGATTTAGATTATGACGACAGTTCCTTTTATTAAAATAAATCGTGCATGTTGACTTTTTCATAATGAAAACGAACATAGTTCAACCCTGCGCGCATTACTTCTCCCATAGATTTACTCTCTAGAAATGCTTTCTCTTTGGTAAATTTATAAATCTCCCTTTTCAAACGATCAAGGTTGGACTCCAAGGTTAGTTTGTCCTTTTCCATGATATTCAAAATATTATCTAATCTATTTCCGGAACTAATAATTCTTCTGGCTACTATAGATCGTTCTTCAATCTTGTATTGATTGATCGAATCGTGAGTGAGTTTCGTCCGAACCAAATCCATAATAGGAATATTTTCTTTAAAAAATTGAGGCCTGTAAACAGATAATTTTCCTTCAAAAGATTGTTGATCAAAATCTATCGGACGGATTTTATAGACTACCTGGTCAAAATCATGAGTGGGAACTACCACATAATTATACGCGCGCATATCACCCAACAGACGAATCATACTACGCTCATTAAACTTTACATACTCTTTTGCTATTTGGGCTTTTTCAGAATCATTGCAATGAGGCAAAAAATCTTTAATAAAAGTATCTCCCGGAATTCCAGCTATATGTTCTTCTATGAGCGTGTTGTCATTTACCAAAAAATTTAAATTATAGGGCGAAAGCATGTGCTCGTATTCCAAGCCATAAATCCGAGAGGCATCTGTTTGCTTTATATAGTAATAAGTAAAATTATCATTGAGAATATTCCGAATCTTGATTCTAAAAGGCTTGGAGTTTCCAAAAGTACAGTAATCTATAGCATCTACATTAAGGTATTGAATCCCCGATTCGTTACCATCAGAATGTAATAAAGTATAGATTTTTTTGAGGTTGTAATCAATTTCACGTCGTTCACTATCGGTAAAATAAACGCTAACCCAAAGCGTATCTTTATCATTTTTGTCATACACCACTACAGATCCGGAAAAGCGAAGTAAATCACTATAAAATATAGGAGTATCTACCCATCGGTCGTATGCCTTTAAAAATTTAGCCAAGTCAGCACCAATTGGATAAAATGGTTTTTTTTGTGAAATTAACTTTTCTTTCATGCCCCTTTTCTTCAAATGTAGTTATCTTTTCGTAACAAATTAATGCCTCGCTCGTTATAATACTATGTCAGATACTATACTTGAACTTGATCAGTTGAGTAAATCCTTTGGAAATTTAAAGGCTGTAGATCAACTTTCATTAAAATTAAAACGTGGAAATGTATACGGATTACTTGGTCCCAACGGGAGCGGTAAATCCACTACTCTAGGGATGATTTTAAATGTAATTAATAAAAGCAGTGGAAGTTTTGAATGGTATCAAGGTCAAATCACCACACATCAAGCATTAAAGAAGATAGGTGCCATCATTGAACGACCTAATTTTTACCCGTACATGTCTGCCTTACAAAATCTAAAGCTAATTTGTAAAATCAAACAATGTTCCTACAAAACTATAGAAGAAAAACTTGACTTGGTAGGACTTTGGGATAGAAGAGATAGTAAATTCAGTACTTTTTCTCTGGGAATGAAACAACGGCTTGCAATTGCAGCAGCCTTGGTAAATAATCCTGAATTGCTCATTTTAGATGAACCCACAAATGGTCTGGATCCTGAAGGCATTCATCAAATACGCAAACTAATTACTACCATAGCAGAAATGGGAACTACCATTCTTTTGGCCTCCCACCTTTTAGATGAAGTAGAAAAAGTTTGTAATCAAGTCATCGTTCTTAAAAATGGCGTCAAATATTACGAAGGACCTGTAGATCAGATTACCCAAACCTTTGGCTATTTTGAATTAAAAGCAATCGATCAAACAGCTTTAAAAAATTTTCTTAAAAAGTTACCTCAAACAAAAGAAGTTAAATCAGAGAACAACCATATTAGATTAAACCTCAATGCCGAATTATCCGAAGAAGAACTTTCGAAAAAACTTGCTGGAGCTAACATATTCATCACCCATTTTGTAAAAAAACGCCCTTCCTTGGAACAACAGTTTTTAACCCTAACGAAAGCTCAATAAAATGCGCCTCCTCTCAATAGAACTTTTTAAACTTTGGCATAATAGAATCTCTAAAATTTTAATCTTAGGATATTTTATGCTCATTTTTAGTGTTGCTATTTTAAGTACTATCAAAGTGGAATTGGGACCTATTGAGTTCCACCTTGCCGATCAAGGGATTTTTAATTTCCCTTACATCTGGCATTTCAACACCTTCATGATTGGGTTATTAAAGATATTTTTTGCTATCATCATTGTGGCTATGATAGGAAATGAATATTCCTATAAAACCCTTAAGCAAAATCTTATTGATGGATTGAGCAAAGGAGAATTTTTGCGCTCTAAAATTTATGCTATCCTCGCTTTTGTAATTACTTCAACACTTTTAGTGTTTATTATTTCTTTGATTCTTGGAGGAATTTATTCAGACTATAACGAATTGCAAATAGTGTTTTCAGATTTAGAATATTTACTCGCTTATGCAGTAAAACTGTTTGGTTTTTTTAGTTTTTGTTTGTTCTTATCTCTTCTAATTAAACGCTCCGCATTTGCCTTGGGATTATTAGCCTTTTGGCAGGTTTTTGAAGGTATTGCCTACGGTTTAATGAAATGGAAATTATCGGATTATATCCCGTTTCTTTCTGCAGAAGATGTATTTAAATTTTTCCCTCTAAATGCTATGGGAAATTTAATCAAAGAACCTTTTTCTAGACTATCGGCCATTCAAAATATTGCCGATCAAATAGGGGAAGGTTTTAATAAGGATTACGATATTTCTGTTCTAAGCTTACTGATTGTTCTGGCATGGTCTGTACTTTTTCTAAGAGGGGCTTATCTACTTCTCAAAAGAAGAGATTTATAAGCGATATTTAATTAGGTTTAGTCTTACTACCATTGATATTTTGTAATTTTAAAGCTTGATTAAAAGCTATGGAATTTCAAATAGTTTCGGATTTTAAACCCACGGGGGATCAACCTCAAGCAATAAAAGAAATTGTTCATCAGTTTCAGAATGAAGACCCTTATGTAACCCTTCAAGGGGTAACCGGTTCCGGAAAAACATTTACCATGGCTAATGCTGTGGCTCAACTTCAACGCCCTACCCTTGTTTTGGCACATAATAAAACACTTGCTGCCCAGTTGTATTCTGAATTCAAACAATTCTTTCCTAACAATGCTGTAGAGTATTTTGTATCCTATTACGACTATTACCAACCCGAAGCTTATATCCCTACCACAGGAATTTACATTGAAAAAGACCTTTCCATAAACGAGGAAATCGAAAAATTGCGCTTAAGCACTACCTCCTCTCTCCTATCCGGCAGAAGAGATGTTTTGGTTGTGGCATCAGTTTCATGTTTGTACGGAATCGGAAACCCAGCAGAATTTGAAAAAAATGTAATTGAGTTGGAACGGGATCAGATTATTTCAAGAACCCAACTCATGCATCGCTTGGTTCAGAGCTTGTATTCTAGAACAACAGCGGAATTTGGTCGGGGGAATTTTAGAGTACTAGGAGATATCATCGACATCTTTCCGGGTTATGCAGATATTGCCTATAAGATTCACTTTTTTGGAGACGAAATTGAATTAATTGAAGCCTTTGATCCTATTAACAATCAAAAAATTGAACAATACGATAGGGTAAACATCTATCCCGCAAACATCTTTGTAACCTCCCCCGATATCCTTCAAAATGCCATCCATCAAATTCAGGAAGACTTAGTCAAACAAGTGGATTATTTTAAAGAAGTGGGGAAATTTTTAGAGGCCAAGCGTCTTGAAGAACGCACCGAATTTGACTTGGAAATGATCCGGGAATTAGGTTATTGTTCTGGAATTGAAAACTATTCGCGCTATCTGGACGGAAGGGCTCCTGGGACACGTCCTTTCTGTTTATTGGATTATTTTCCAAAAGATTTTTTAATGATCGTAGATGAAAGTCATGTCACTATTTCTCAGGTTCACGCCATGTACGGAGGAGACCGAAGTAGAAAAGAAAATCTTGTAGAATATGGTTTTCGACTTCCGGCTGCGATGGACAACCGCCCGTTGAAATTTGAAGAATTTGAAGCCCTGCAAAATCAAGTCTTGTATGTAAGTGCTACCCCGGCAGACTATGAATTAGAAAAAACCGAAGGAGCCTTTGTAGAACAAATCATCCGACCTACGGGTTTGTTGGATCCGCTTATCGAAGTTCGTCCAAGTCAAGATCAAATTGACGATTTAATTGAAGAAATCCAACAACGAACAGAACGGGATGAACGCACCTTAGTTACAACCCTTACCAAACGTATGGCAGAAGAGTTGACACAGTACCTCAGTCGTGCTCAAATCCGCTGTCGATATATACATAGTGATGTGGACACCTTAGAACGCGTGGAAATCATGCAGGACTTACGGAAGGGAATTTTTGATGTATTAATAGGAGTTAACCTCCTGCGTGAAGGCTTAGATTTACCTGAAGTTTCTTTAGTCGCTATTTTAGATGCGGATAAAGAAGGCTTCTTGCGCTCCAACCGTTCTTTAACTCAAACTGTAGGACGTGCTGCACGGAATGTTCATGGAAAAGCCATTATGTATGCCGATACGGTCACTAAAAGCATGCAAAAAACAATCGATGAAACCAACTACCGCAGGGAAAAACAAATGGCCTACAATAAAAAACACAACATTGAACCCAAAGCACTCAATAAATCATTGGACAGTGCTTTAGCAAAAAATTCTATTGCTACGCATGCTCAAGAAATAGAAGAACGCAAAGCAGCTGAAGAAGTAAATCGCTATTTGACCAAACCCGAAATTGAAAAGAAAATCCATCAAGTACGGAAAGCTATGGAAGAGGCTGCCAAATCTCTCAACTTTATTGAGGCTGCCAAATACCGGGATGAAATAAAAAGCCTAAAAGAGCAGTTATAGAATTAGTCACTAAACGTAATTTTTATGAAAAAATGCCTGAATCTTATCTTAATTTATACTTTCCTTGTGTCAAGCTTTTTAAGCAATGCCCAAGAACTCAGTGCTCTTGTTCTTGACAGCCTAAGTCAAAACCCCATCCCTTTTGCCAGTATCTATTTAAAATCCGGTAGCGGAGGGGTTTCTAATGAAGAAGGGCGCTTTCGATTGCAGTACGAACCCACAAATACGATCGATTCTCTTTTTATCTCCTGTATGGGCTATAAGACCTTGGGCATCCCCACTTCACAATTACAAGACAGTATCTTTTACCTAACACCTAAATCTATTGAGCTCAATTCGATCATTCTGAGTAATAAACAACTTGATGTCAAAGATATTTTAAAAGAAATTCAAAGAGACATTCCTAAAAAATACGATCTGAGTTTGGCCAAAAAGAAATTATTTTTTAGAGAAACTGGATCTCAAGAATTTAAAACCTTAGAAGTTAAAATCAAAAAAACTTCCATTTCTGAATTCAATCAAATGTTTTGGGACAGTGTATTAAAAAAGGTTCCAAGAAAAAATACATGGTTCTTTGAACTATTGGGAAATCTCTATGGAGACTACAGCAAAGAAAATCAAAAGTTGGAATTGGTTCGCGCCTTAGAACTTGAGGATAAAGAAAAAACAGCAATCTTTGAAAATATAGAAAAATTGTTTGATACCATCCTGAAAGATAATGTAAAAACCAATTCTTACTTTAAAGTACGCTCTGGGATCATTGGAGGAAAAGTTGAGGCAGATGAAATTAATAACAATACGAAAGACACCCTAACCCAAGAACAAAAAACCCAAAAGAAAAAAGATGATTTTTTAAAATGGAGAAAAAGAGTCAGTACAAATCTTATTACAGCTCTTTTTGATGATGAAGAACTTGATCTGAAGATCCTTAAAAAAGCCTCAAAATATTCATTCATGCAAACCGAATTTACTTATCTGGGAGACACCCCTGTTTATATCCTTGATTTTAAACCCAAAGAAAATGCAGACTTCAAAGGAAAACTCTATGTGGACGCAGATCTTTTGACGTTGATTCGTATAGAATATAAAAACATTCGTCCCCTTCGAGATTTCAGCATGTTTGGCGTTTCCTTTAAGGAAGATTTTAAGGAAGTGGTCATACAATTTAAAAAAACTGCTTTAGGAAAATACAGCCTGGAATATTTTGATTACAATTCACGTTTTGAAGGAGGATTTGACCGCCCTTTGGTGATCACAGAAAAAAATAAAATCGTTAAAGGACGTAATAAACAAAATCAATTAAAGATGGATCTCAATGTTGTCAATCAAAATACACAGCGGTATCAATTAGTCGTTTTTGAAACCACCACCATAACTCCTGAAACTTTTAACACCTTTGAAGAAAAAGGAGTCATTCTCCCTATAAATAAAATTGCTTACGATCCTGAATTTTGGAAAGACTACACCATTATAGAGCCCAATGCTACAATTAAAGAATTTAAAGTGGAAAAATAAATTCATTGGTCATACAAAAATCAACAATTAGCAATCGTGAAAAATACTTACTTTAGTAAAAATCAATAGAATGAA
>JALRDC010000088.1 GCA_023262245.1 Flavobacteriaceae bacterium | reverse complement strand
GATCATCTAAAGATATCCTCTAAAATTGATGCAAGTCGAACACCGGCTCTGAGTAATTGTAATCGGATTAAATTAAAATTTTCATATTGGTATTTGTATCCCAAATTGGGTTTTTCAGGAAGTCCTTCATAAACTCTTTTTGTCAATTCATGTGTTTCCGAAAGCCAAAATGAAAGAGAACTTCTTTTCATTTGTTCTAATGCCTCTGAAGAAATTAATGGAAGATTTTGAGCTAATTCTGTGTAACTAAATTGACTGCTATTAATCATATCACTATCCCATAGGCGATGCAAATTTGAACTTTTTCCATACCACTTAATTTTTACTTTATTCCCTCCTTTATCTTGTTTTTTTGCTAAATGCATTGGCTGATGAAGATCGCCTATAAAATGAACCAAAAGTTTTAAATAAAACTGTTTTTCTTTCCTAGAAATAGCTTTACTCTTTAGTTTACTAACACAAGTTTCTACTGCCTGTACAAGGTCTCCTTTTGGATTTTTTAAACTAGACTCATAGGTTTCATTAAGATTTATATTTGCAAAATGCCAAGAATAAAAAGTCTTATAACGATCGTCTGATTTGATGTCATCAGCAAAGACAGAAACAAAGGCTAAGGATGCCCCGTCTAGAAGACCCTCAATTGCTTTAGCTGTTTTTTTTGAAATATGTTGCGCTGCTACTTCCCCTATCACGCGATGTCCTGTGGCTCCCCAATCAGAAGAGATAGAAGTAAGATATAGCAATAAAATCAATGGTTTCATTTGCAAGGATGTATTACATTCAAGTAAAGTTAAAATTAAACCTTATTTGAAATAAACTGTCTCTGAGAAAAGATTACTATTTTTGGGCTTCAAAAAAAATTAGCTTTTGCAACAACAAATATTCTTCTTAAATCTTTTTACGTTACTGATTTTCGCCTTTTCAAATGCACAAGAAGAAGAAAAATCTTTTATGGTTCCCTCTGTGGAAACAGAAATCGTAGTTGACGGAAAAGGCAATGAAGTGGCTTGGGGAAAGACTAATTGGCAAACAGGATTTTGGATGTGGCGACCTACTGATAGTGTTCAAGCTAACAAACAAACCCGATTTAAAGTAGTTCGCGACGATCAATATTTATACTTTTTAGTAGAGTCTGATATTATAGGCACCAATTTTACCACACCCAATTTAAAAAGGGATTTCAGCACTTGGGGTTCTGATTATATCACCTTGCTTTTCGACACTTTTAGTGATGGCACTAATGCTTTTTCCTTTGCAACCAACCCCATAGGACTTAAAGCAGACGGCCTTATTTCTGGGGGCAATCAAAATTATCGTTCCGATCGAAATTATGCTTGGGATACTAAATGGAGTGTTGAAACAACTATAGAAGAAGATCGGTATACCGCAGAAATCCGTATTCCTTTTAGTGCTTTTTTCTATGACAACACCCAAACCTCATGGAGGTTTACTATCTATCGAAGAAATACTCAAGGCAATGAATTTAGTATTTGGACTCGAACACCACAAAATCAAGTCATTGGAAATTTGGCTTTTATGGGTAAAATGGTATTTGAAAATCCTCTAAAAAAAGCTAGAAATCCCATTTCTGTAATTCCCTACCTCAGTGGTGCAACACTGAAAGATTTTGAAGAACCTAATAGCAGCTCTAATGTTTCTGTTGGTGGTGATGCTAAAATTCCCATTGGAAATGCGCTCAATCTTGACTTAACCTTAAATCCCGATTTTTCTCAAGTGGAAGTAGACGATCAGGTGGTCAACTTGTCACGATTTGCTATTTCACTTCCAGAAAAAAGACAATTTTTCACACAAAATGATGATTTGTTCAAAGATTTTGGTATCAACAGAGACGTTATCCCTTTCTTTTCAAGGAGGATAGGCGTTGCGCAAGATCTTGATGGTAATACGATAGAAAATAAGATAATTGCCGGTGCAAGACTTAGTGGAAAATTAAATTCAAATTTACGTCTTGGGTTTTTAAATATCCTAACTGATGCGGATATTAAAAATGAAATTCCCTCAAACCTTAATACGGTCTTTACGCTAAGACAAAAAGTCTTTGATCGATCTAATGTCAGTTTTTTCTTTATAGACAGAAGGACTACAGAAGACTACGAATTTATAGAGAAGGAAGAACGAAAAAATAGTGTGACTGGAATTGAGTACAATCTTGCCTCTCCAGACAGCAAGTGGACTGGGCGGGCTTTTTTTCATAAGTCTTTTACAGAAGGATTGGATGAAGATGATCAAATTGTAGGAATGCGATTACAACGCAATACGTTTAGACACCGAGCCACTTTAGAATTTATCCACGGTGGTGAAGATTTTAGATCGGACTTAGGATTTTTTAGAAGGACGGGCTTTTTAAAAATTAGTCCCGAATATACCTATCGAATTTATCCAAAAAACCCAAAAGTAAATAGTTACAATTTTACACAACGTAGCTTTTTGGTATACAATCCTGCTGATAATTATTTACTCACAGACCGTTGGCTAATTTCTTCGATCCGTAAAAGTTTTTTAAATAGTACCAGCTTGGAGTTTCAATTTACCAACCGGTATGAATTTTTAACCTCTGGATTTGACCCAACCCGGAGCGCGGATGGTCAAGACCTGCCTTCAAATTCTGATTACAACTTTTCTGAATTTGAAATCTCTTATCGTTCCGATCAAAGAAAAAGATTGAATTTTGATACAAAGATATCGTATGGCGGCTTTTACAATGGAACGAAATTTTCCATTGAAAATGAAATTAATTGGAGGAAGCAGCCCATCGTAAATGCAAGTATGATTGTCAACTTTAACGCAATAGCGCTTCCCTTACCCTATGCCACAAAAAACATCTGGTTGGTAAGTCCTAAAATAGACTTTACCTTTACTAAGACACTTTCCTGGACCACTTTTGTTCAGTACAACTCTCAAGGTGAAAATTTAGGTGTAAATTCTAGAATGCAATGGCGCTTTGCTCCCCTATCAGATTTATTCTTAGTTTATAATGATAATTACATTAGCACTGATAATTTTTCCCCAAGATATCGTAGTTTTAACCTCAAATTTACCTATTGGATAAATATTTAAGAATGAAACAACTTCGAATTGCCATAATTCTTCTTTCTGCGAGCCTATTCATCTTCTCCTGCGGATCGAAGCAAAATGAAGCTCCAAAAGATCTCATGATTGTAAAAGGAACAATAGAAGGCTTAAGAAAAGGGACGCTCTATCTTCAAAAAATTGAAGATACCCTTTTGGTAAATGTAGACTCTACGTTGGTACAAGGAATCCCAAAATTTGAGTTTCAAACACCACTTGATACTGCAGAAGTTTTCTATTTGTACTTAGATAAAGAAGACGGTGATAGCTTAAACGATCGCATTCTGTTTTTCGGTGAGAAGGGCACTATTGAAATCAATACCTTACTAAGAACATTTGAGAGCAGTGCTCAAATTACAGGCTCTAAAAATCAAGAGTTACTTCAAGAATTTCAATCCTTTAGTAGAAAATTTAATGATCAAAATTTAGAACTGGTTAAAGGATTTTATGAAGCACAGGCAGAAGGTAAAACGAAAAAAGCTGACTCCTTGGAACAAAAAATTGACAATCTGTTAAAGAGACGCTATCTATATACTATTAACTTTGCAGCAAATAATACTGATGAAAACATCGCCCCTTATTTGGCTTTAACTCAAGTTTATGATGCAAACTTGTCACTCCTGGATTCCATTGCAGTTAAAATGACTCCAGAAGTCAGTAGTTCTAAATACGGTAAAGAGTTTTTAAAATTCCTTGAGGAAAGACGTAACAATGAGTTAAAAAATTAAAGAGCAGCCGATTTCTTTAACAAAGAAGACATTGCCTTTTTTCGCTCTTTTTGGATATTCTTAAATTGTGCTTTCAAATCCTCTCCACTAACTGCATTTATCTTTACCATTAAATCGTCAAAAACATTGATTGCTTCCTCGATTAATTTTTCACTTTTTGTTAAATCCCCATCAGGATTTGACAACTCCCATAAATAAATCTCCTCAATAAGGTCACCGATATCATTATTGATTTCTTTTTTAAGTAGCTTAATACTTGCCATAGCTTTTTTTATATAAATATCAATTAATATAAATAATTTTTCAATCTGATTTTAAAAATATATGAGATTTTTTTAACCAGAATAACTTACATAATTTCTGGGGGTTTCGTATAGGGTAATTGAAAGCTCATGGGAAGGGTCAAGTTTGGGTTTTAATAAATCATATATTACGACAATAATATTCTCAGCTGTAGGAATTTTATCAAAAAACTCCGGAACCTCCTCATTGAGATTTTTGTGATCCATCTTGTCCTCTACCTCTATTTTAATCAAATTTTTAAGAATTTTCATATCCATAACATAGCCCGTTTCTGGATCAATATCGCCGGTAATATGGACAATGAGTTCATAATTATGACCGTGATAATGTGGGTTGGAACATTTCCCGTAAACAGCCTGATTTTGTTCATCAGACCAGTCTTTTCGATAAAGGCGATGAGCGGCATTAAAATGTGCTTTTCTACTTACAGTTACTTTCATTTCAAGGCAGTTATATGTTTATAAAACCGGTCAAATATGATCTTGAACCAAACGGTGAAATCTTTTGGCTCAGTTTTCAAAGCAACAGCAACAGCTTCAAGATCCATCCATTTCCATGCTGCCACTTCTTCAGGATTTACTTGTGGTGGTTTTTCATAATATCCAAGGAGTACATGATCTAACTCATGTTCTGTTAATCCGTTATCAAAAGGAGCTTTATAGATAAAATTAAACAACACTTCCAAAGAAGTGCTAAAACCCATTTCTTCCAGCAGTCGTCTCTTCCCTGCCTGAATATTTTCCTCTCCCTCTCTTTGGTGACTGCAACAAGTGTTGGTCCATAACCCAGGAGAATGGTATTTATGAAGTGCTCGCTGTTGAAGCATTAACTGCCCTTTTTTATTTAAAATAAATACAGAGAATGCACGATGTAAAACCGCTTTTTCATGAGCCTCCATTTTTGGCATAGTGCCAAGGGGATTGTCGTTGGAATCAACAAGGATTACTTTTTCTTCTATCATGCAAACCAAAATTACCTATAATTTTTACAAAAACCTATTGTCATTCGTTGTGTAGCAGTAATTATTTATAATACTTTTGCCCAAATTAAGGCTATGGGATTTATTGAAGAAATCAAAAGGAGAAGAACATTTGGAATTATTTCTCACCCTGATGCGGGAAAAACTACACTCACTGAAAAATTG
Organism: Flavobacteriaceae bacterium; assembly: GCA_023262245.1. Taxonomy (GTDB): domain Bacteria; phylum Bacteroidota; class Bacteroidia; order Flavobacteriales; family Flavobacteriaceae; genus MS024-2A. Next base: position 12,694 of record JALRDC010000088.1, on the reverse strand, counting down.
TTGCTTTTTGGGGGAGCCATCCAAGAAGCTGGAGCAGTAAAATCAAATAAAATCAAGAAGTCTGCCACCAGTGACTTCATGGAAATAGAACGTCAACGTGGGATTTCAGTTGCTACTTCAGTTCTTGCCTTTGTTTACAAAGACAAGAAAATTAACATTTTGGATACCCCTGGGCATAAAGATTTTGCTGAAGATACTTTCCGAACTCTTACTGCGGTTGACAGTGTGATTGTTGTAATTGATGTTGCTAAGGGAGTAGAAGAACAAACCGAAAAATTGGTAGAGGTCTGTAGAATGCGTAATATTCCTATGATTGTTTTTATTAACAAACTTGATCGGGAGGGAAAAGACGCCTTTGACCTTTTAGATGAAGTTGAACAGAAGTTGGGCTTACAAGTGACTCCATTAAGCTTACCCATTGGAATGGGATATGACTTCCAAGGTATTTACAACATTTGGGAGCAAAATATTCAGATTTTTCAAGATGAACAAAAACAAACCATTGGAAAAAAAGTAACCTTTGATACTGTTGATGACCCAGAATTAGTAGCTGTTATAGGTAGTAAACGCTTAGATGCTCTGAAGGAAGAATTAGAACTCATCGAAGGGGTTTACCCTCCCTTTGATCGTTCTGCTTATTTGGAAGGGAAACTTCAACCGGTACTTTTTGGTTCTGCTTTAAATAACTTTGGAGTAGAAGAATTGCTGAATTGTTTTGTAGAGATTGCTCCAGAACCCCTACCCAAAGCCTCCGAAGAACGCTTGATTCTACCTGATGAAAAAAAGTTTAGCGGTTTCGTTTTTAAAATTCATGCCAATATGGATCCCAATCACAGAGACCGATTGGCCTTTGTAAAAATTGTTTCAGGAACCTTTGAACGCAATACGCCTTATCTTCATGTACGTCACAATAAAAAATTGAAGTTCTCTTCACCAAATGCTTTTTTTGCTGAAAAGAAAGCGATTGTTGACATCTCTTTTCCGGGAGACATTGTTGGGCTCCATGACACAGGAAATTTTAAAATTGGAGATACGCTTACCAGCGGGGAACATCTTCGTTTTAAGGGAATTCCAAATTTTTCCCCAGAACATTTTCGCTTTATCAATAATAAAGATCCATTAAAGGCCAAACAGCTTGCAAAGGGAATAGACCAATTGATGGATGAAGGTGTTGCCCAGTTGTTTATTCTAAACCTCAACGGGAGAAAAGTTATTGGAACTGTTGGTGCACTTCAATTTGAAGTTATTCAATACCGCCTGCTTCACGAATACGGAGCTCAATGTTCTTTTGAAAATTTAAACGTACACAAAGCTTGCTGGATACAAGCTGATGAAAAAAGCACCTCATTTCAAGACTTTCAACGTATTAAACAAAAGTTTTTAGCTAAAGACAAAAGCGGACAATTGGTTTTTCTTGCAGATTCTGCCTTTTCACTACAAATGGCTCAAGAACAATATAAAGACCTAGTTTTTCACTTTACATCTGAATTTTAATTAAACGTACCCTATAGCAATAAAAAACCCTCCAATAAAGAGGGTTTTTTTTTAATTTAAAGTTAAATGCTTATTCCAACATCATGACTTTTTTGATAACAACGGATTCCCTTAAATCTCGGATATCCATCATCTTGACATAATCTTTACTTGCATCCCAAGTAGGCGTATTCACCCTCGTTTTGATATAATCGGAATATTTGGAAAACCAGTCTACGGTCATATAATTCCAATATAGGTCCTTGCCATGACGATCTACGCGCTTAGCTAATGACCAACCTGTACGCAACCCTTTTTTATTTAATCCTTTTGAATAAAGCGCTGCCTCTAAAGCTTCATAAGTTTTAAACTTTCCTTCTTTAACTTTCATAAAGTTAATAACTCCAATATCGTCTGGTAAATTGACCTCTTCGTCTCTTTTAACTTCATTGGCAGTAATAAATATTGATTCTGCCACAAGTGTTCTCTTTTCTCTTACATCTTCCATAAAGATTCTCCAATCTTGGTTAGTCATTTCTGGAAGTGCATCATTACGCAATTCGTTATAGGAATCCCAAGTCATTTGTTTATCTAGTTGACTAATCAACATAGGTTCTACAATAACATGACTAAATGGAGCCTGCGGACTGTCAACAACTTCCCACAAATGCCATCCTAACTGATATCCAGCATCAATGCGTTTTTGAGCAAGTTTTGAGAATTTTCTGGTAAGGTCTTGAGCATAATTATTTCCCTCTTTAACCTTGATATAAGTTTGTTTTAAAATAACTTTTTCCTGAGCAGAAAGACCAAGAGTAAGGACAAAAAATAATAGAAATAAATATTTAATATTCTTCATTGTAAATGTGTTTATGGTTTAGGATTCCAAATTAAGACAAAATCACAATACTACCATAATCTCTTTACAGAAATCTTTTTCAGATTGGCACAAAGTGAAAAATAAATTAAACTAAATCTTCAAGGTTTAAAAAATTCTTCTTCTGTAATTTTATAATAGTTTCCTTCTAATCGAGGATCAAAGTAAAAATTAAAGATATGGTTATCCCCATAATTTATTGGGGTTCGCTCACGGTCTTCATAATAAAATTCTTTCGATTTAAATTGAACATATAAACGCGTTATAGGAAGTTTATCAAAGGTAAATCGTTCCAAATTTCTTATGTAAACGTGGCGTAAGTATTTTTTATTTTGATCTCTTATAACGACAATTATATCGTGATCTACTTCATTAATCATTTCTAAAGTAGCGTTGGAAACGGTATTAAAAACATCATCAGGAAAACGATGCGCAAAAGTAGAATCTCCCGTTTTCCCTCGTTGTGAAAGAGCGAAAGAAGTACACAATAAAAAAAACAATAAGAAAAGGGACTTTTTCATTTCAAAACAATTAAAATCCGAAATCACTTAGCACAAAAAACATACCAAATTCTGAATTAAAAATCAATTTAGGGTCATTTTAATAAAGTTGGCCAAATCTGTTTTAAATTTTTTCATAGATGGTTCGTGAATATACATCATATGTCCAGATTCATAGTACGTCATGATAATATTATCTTGAATTTCAGGTGCAAGATTCATGTGAGTAATGGTATGTTCAACCCCGTAGAAAACGGTAGCCAAATCGTAGTAACCATTCATAATTAATACTTTTAAATTGGGATCTTTACTCATAGCACTTGCCATATCTAAGGAGGTGTTAATTGCGATTTGAGTTCCCCATCCTTGATTTCCGCGGTGACTCCAATCCCATTTAAAATCATCGGAAGCTACTCTTGCACTGGTTTTATAATTTAATTCTTTTGACACTCCTAGATCTCCATGCAAATAGTCCAAAAACCCAACCGTATAGGCAGGAGAGATCGCATCACTCTGAGGATCAGTAATGGCATATTGGTTTTTCAAATTCTCATTTATTCCCAAATAACGAGAGTCTAACCTTCCAACTGTTTTTCCCTCTTTTTTAAGAAGTGCATTGAAGTATTCACCTGCTTTTACTTTTAAGTTTGCGCTAAGCCAAAAATCTTGAGTTCCTCCTGCGTATTTCACTAATTTATCAGCAATTATCCTTTTATCTTGGTCACCGATACTGGTCCCTTTAAATAAGGCAGGTGTGTACTCGTTTTCAGTAAACTCCCGTACTTCATCTAAAAAGTCTTCTAAAGAAAGGTTTTGCATGGTTGCATTTAACTGTTTGTGATAATGAGCGGTAGCTGCATAGCTTGGAAAATGAACCACATAGGGCAGATCATCATTGGGAGGAAAAGTCAAAGTGCGCAGGTCAAAAACGGCTGATACCATTACCACTCCATTTAGAGCAAATCCTCGGTCTAAAAGATAGTTCATAACTCCAGCATTTCTAAAGGTTCCATAGCTTTCGCCCAAAAGGTATTTAGGTGATTGTAAACGATTGTGTTTTTTAAGAAATTGCATAATAAAAAGGCTGGTTGCTCGTATGTCTTGATCCACTCCCCAAAAATCTTCACCCTTACTTGCTCCTATTAGTTCACTTAAGCCAGTTCCTATAGGGTCCATCATTACCACATCAGCCATATCCAAGATTGAATACGGATTATTTTCTAAGGTATAAGGTGCTGCTTTTGTATATTTTGGGTCGTTAACTACTACACGTTTTGGTCCCATGATGCCCATATGTAACCAGTAGGATGATGATCCTGGTCCGCCATTAAAGGAAAATATTATAGGGCGGTCTTTGGACCCTCCTTCCTTAAAATATGCAGTAAAACCATGGAGGGCTATCGGTTTATTTTTTTCATCGCGTAATTCCATCGTCCCTGCCAGTGTATTGAACTTAAGGTTTTGCGAAGCAGTCTTAAGCGTTTGCACACTTTTAAACACCTGAGCTTTTGGAAGACTGTCTTGATTTGTTTGTGCCTTTGTTGGAGTACTTAACAAAAATATTAAAACGATAAATTGAGAAAGAAAGAATTTCATATGTATTATTTTATTCAAATATAGGAATCCCTTTCAATTCTATCTCTTACTTAATTTAAGACTTTACAACAAAAGCCTTTTTGGAAAAATAAATAAGTAAAAGCGCCGCTAAAATGAAAAATAAAAAAGCACGGTTTAAAGAAAAGATATGAGCAATATAACCTATCAACGGAGGGGCTAGCAATACTCCTAGCGTAGCATACGTTCCCACAATGGAAATAGCCATACCAGGAGCATATTTTTTGGACTGGCCAGCTAAGAGAAAAGCCATTGGAAAAATAGAAGCAACTCCAAAGCCCGTTATAAAAAAACCAATCAAAGCAGGATAGAAATATGGGAAAAAAACCAGTATACTAACACCAATAATATTCACTATGGAGCTTAAAACAAAAAGCTTTTCCATTCCCAGTATACTAATAAATTTATCCGTAAAAAATCGAGATAGTGTCATTGAAATCATAAATACCAAATAACTCAAGGTAAATAATTCTGCCTGTACTACTTCTCTAAAATAAACACTACTCCAATCGTAAATTCCTCCTTCGCAAACGGCAGCACAAAAAATGACCAAACCTGTGTACAAAATAAATCGGTCCGGCTTCCCAAAGAGAAGTCTGTTACCAGAAGTTTCACGATCCTTTTTTAAAAGGAAAAAAAAGGAAACAATTACAACTGCTAAAGCAGAAAAACTCACGATCCCTAGATGTAAATAAATATCCATTTTTAAATAGAGGGTCAGGGTAGCTACTAAAATTCCCATCAAACCTCCTAAACTCCATAAGCCGTGAAAACTACCATTAATAGGTTTATCAAAAAGTTTTTGTAGTTGAATGGCTTGGGTATTCATGGATATGTTTATGGCTCTAAGACCTAATGCAAAAAAGATTACAGAGACTATTAAAGTCTCTATACGACTGGAGATTCCAATTCCAAACAACGCAAAAAGATATAAAATAAAGCCCAATAGCAACGGGAAGCGACTGTCCGTTTTAGCTACAAACCATGCAAAAATGGGCAACCCTATTAAGGAAGTAATGGGTAAAATAAACAAAAAATTTCCCAATTGTACTTCGTTCATCTCAAAGGCAAATTTTAATGTTGGGATTCTAGATGCCCAAGAAGAAAAACAAAAACCAGAAACAAAAAACAAACAACTTAAAGCTCGTCTATTGTGTGCTTTACTATCCATTGTAATTAAAACTCAAAGATGAATGCAATATTTGACATTAAAAAATAGTTCCTCTTTTTTCTTAAAAAATATATATCTTTAATTTTCACTAACAAAAAACTCTCTAAAAACATGAAAGAAAAAAAATCAGAATCCAGGAGAAATTTCATTAAAAAAGGAATTGCAGCTTCCTCTATTATGATCGTTCCCAGAAATGTACTTGGTGGCCCAGGATTCATTGCCCCTAGTGATCAATTAAATCTAGCCGCAATTGGATCGGGAGGAAAAGGAATTAGTGATATCAGCAATGCATCTGTTCAAGGTCGCGAGCGAGTTGTAGCTCTATGTGATGTTGATTTTTCAGGCAGTGCTTCAACTAGTGTCAAAGCCTTTCCAAATGCTAAACGCTATGCTGATTATCGTATTATGTTAGATAAAGAAAAAGATATTGATGCGGTTACTATCTCTACCCCAGATCACGTTCATGGACCAGCTGCCTCCTTTGCAATGCAAAGAGGTAAACACGTTTATGTTCAAAAGCCTATGACACATAACATTCGAGAAGCTCGTATCTTGACTCAAATGGCCAGAGATCAAAAGGTGGTCACTCAAATGGGAAATCAGGGAGGATCAAATCCACTGTTGAATATGGTTCAAAATTGGGTGGACAGTGGGAAAATAGGTGCCATATCAGAGGTTAAAATTTGGACGAACCGTCCCGTATGGCCTCAAGGTGTTATGATGCCAGAGCCTAATCCTAGCATGAAACCGGATGCCCTTAATTGGGATCTTTGGCTTGGGCCAGCTAAAGAAAAACCTTACACGCCTAACATGCATCCTTTCAGTTGGAGAGGCTGGTGGGATTACGGTACTGGAGCCTTGGGTGATGTAGGGTGTCATTTGATAGATATTCCCTTCAGAACCCTTGGTCTAAAATATCCTACCGCTGCAGAGTGCAGTGTAGGTAGTGTCTTTTCAAAAATGTGGTCTCCGGATTATATCCCAGAAGGATGTCCTCCTTCTTCTTTAATAACAATTAATTTTGAAGCTACTTCAAAAAGCAAATCTCCGATCCAAATGACCTGGAGTGATGGCGGAATACGTCCCCCACATCCTGAAATTATCCCTGCAAACAGTGATATTGGTGGAAAGGACAGTGCTAATGGAGTCTTAATGATTGGAGAAAAAGGAATCATTTCTACCAATATTAATGATAGTTCTCCCTTGATGCCTAAATTGTATCTTAACGACGGTACTACGGAATTTGGCCCTGAAGTAGAAGAAATGACTGAACCAGAATACGGTCACCAACGCAAATGGGTAGATGCCTGTAAAGCTGGATATAACAGCAAGGAACACCGAGCTTTAACCTCTTCCTTTGACTATGCAGGCCCTATGACTGAAACCGTACTTATGGGAAATCTTGCCATAAGAAGCTATATGCTCCGTAAAGAAAATGCTAAAGGAGGTATGGTTTTTTATGCTCGTAAAAAGCTCCTTTGGGATGGAGAAAATATGAAGATCACCAATCTAGAAGCAGCAAATCAATTTGTCACAAGAGATTACAGAGCAGGTTTTACTCTCTAAACTCTTTGAAATTACTTTTTAAATCCTGCTCATAAAGAGCAGGATTTTTTTTCATACACACAATAACTCAAAATAAACCTAAAAAAGAACCCATAGCGGCGAGAATTAAAGTACTTTTGCATCCACAATACTATATATGACAACTTTTAAGTCCCTAGGTCTCAATGCTTCACTACTAAAAGCCGTTGAAAAATTAGGTTTCGAAACTCCAACTGAGGTTCAACACAAAGTAATCCCGTTACTTTTAAAAAACAATACGGATCTTGTAGCTCTTGCCCAAACAGGGACTGGAAAAACTGCTGCATTTGGCTTTCCTATGTTACAGCGCATTGATGAAGAAGACCGAAACACCCAAGGACTCATCATTTCCCCTACCCGAGAATTGTGCTTACAAATCACAAACGAAATGACAACTTATGGTCATGGTTTGAAAAATCTAAATATCGTTGCGATTTATGGGGGAGCTAACATATCTGAGCAAGCAAAAAAAATAAAACGGGGTGCTCAAATTATTGTTGCCACACCCGGGCGCCTAAAAGACATGATCAAACGTAAATTGGTCAATATTGCTAACATAAGATACTGCGTCTTAGACGAAGCAGACGAAATGCTGAATATGGGGTTTTATGAAGACATTAAGGACATTCTTAAAAATACGCCAAATGACAAAGACTCTTGGTTGTTTTCTGCAACAATGCCTCCCGAGGTAAATATTATTGCCAAGAAGTTCATGCATGATCCTCATGAAATAACAATAGGAACTAAAAATTCAAGCTCTAAAAATATTGATCATCAATATTATATTGTTAGTGGTAGGGAACGTTATAATGCCCTGAGAGCTGTGGTGAGTTTAAATCCTGAAATATTTGCTTGTGTTTTTTGCAGAACCAAGATTGAAACCCAAAAAGTTGCAGAAAAACTCATTAGCGATGGATACAAAGCTGCTGCGATTCACGGAGACCTGAGTCAAAACCAAAGAGACGCAGTGATGCAATCTTTTAGAAAAAAAAGAATACAACTGCTCATTGCCACAGATGTTGCTGCTCGTGGAATTGATGTGGACGATATCACACATGTCATTAATTACCAACTTCCCGATGAAATTGAAACCTATACCCATAGAAGCGGAAGAACAGGTAGGGCCGGAAAGCTAGGTACTTCAATAATTTTTATCACTAAGTCCGATCAAAGAAAAATTCGTCAAATTGAAAATAAACTCCAAACAAAACTAAGCCTTCAGGAAATGCCCTCTCCAGAGACCATTTTTGGCAATAAAATTTCTCATTGGGTTGAACAAATTAAAAGTACCTCTGTTTTAAGTGACTTAAACGCTTACCTCCCCAAGGCCATTAAAGGGCTTGAAGAATTGGACAAAGAAACACTGATAGAATTAATGCTTTCTCGTGAGTTTAAAGCATTTGATTTTAATCCAAAATTAAATGATCATGGTTCGGAGCGAAACGGAAGAGAACGAGGATCAAAAAGAGAGCGCTCAGAACGAAAAATAAATGCTCCAAAAGATAAAGATCGCTTTTTTATCAATGTAGGTGCTCGAGACCAATATGATTGGCAAACGCTGAAAGATTTTTTACGATCTTTTCTCAATCTGGGTCAAGACGATGTCTTTCAGGTAGAAGTTATGAAAAACTTCTCTTTCTTTTCAACCCATAAGGATCATCGTGACTTAGTATTAAAATCCTTTGAAAATCTTGTGATGGACGAAAGAAAAGTAAATGTTGAGTTAACCAAAAAAGGTAAAACTTATGCTCCCAAATCAAATTTTAAAAAGAATAGAAAAAAATCTAGGTAGTCTCACAACTTTCTTATCCATATATTTCGAAAACTAACCAAGTCCCCATGATCTTGAAGCATGAGGGAACGTCTTTTATTTTTCGAAGAACAACAATCTCCCACATCATCCTTCTTATTTTGCGGAAGACCAGTATAATTTGTGGTTCCCAAAATTTCAACATTGTTGTGGACCAAAATTCCATTAAGAAATACGGTCAAACTCCCTGCTTCAATTTGTTTTCCAACTGAATCATACTTTGGCTCAATAAAAATGATGTCATAAGATTGCCAAATTCCAGGAGGTTGAGTAGCATTGACAAGAGGGATGTATTGCTTGTAAACAGCGGAGGCTTGACCGTTTGAATAAGTTCGATTATTATAGCTATCTAAAACTTGTACTTCATATCTTCTTTGAAAAAAAACACCACTATTTCCCCTTAATTGTCCTGCTCCTTTAACAACCTCAGGTGTTTTCCATTCCAAATGAAGTTGAATTGATCCATGTTCCTCAATCGTGTCTATACTCCCCGACCCGGGCTTCACTGTCATGGATTGATCGCTATTCAGCGTCCATTGAACGGGTTCTTGGGTGTGTTCATGTTGCCAATTCGAAAAATCTGTTCCATCGAAGAGAACAATTGCATCACTAGGCGGGGTTCCATAATCTCCTGGAGTAACAACCACGGGTTCAGGCTCCCAAACCTCTGTTTCCTCAGGTTTCATTTTTTCTTGAGCATAAAGCAATGAGGTAGTGAATAAAAGAAATAAAAAGGTTTTCATAAGTAAAATTTTATTGTTTAGGTAAATTGTAGCCATTATAGTAAGGATTCGTTAAATAGTTTTTATTGACCGAGTCATCAGTAAATTGACCCGAGGAAGCCTCCCAGTATAATTTTTCTCCGGAACGATAAGAAGCATTTCCCATTTGTGCAACTATGGCTACATGAGCACCATCTTGAATGGAACAATTGACATGACTTGGATCGTTTGCTCTAACTGCCTCAATAAAATTGATAGCATGTTTTTCTAAACCATTATCGGAGGGTTTTACTAATGCTTTTGCTACTTTATTTTTACTTTGTTTTTCTTCAATTACTTCCCACCCTCCTCTATTTAAAATTAAAGTTGCATTATTTCCTATAAAGGCGATACCGTGGTCTCTTCCGTAGGAGCCATTATCTATACCCATAGCAGAATCCCAAACCAAATTAAAATGATCAAACTCATAAAGAGTAGTGAGGGTGTCTGGTGTTTCTTCAGCGAGATTGGGATAGGCAAATTTGCCTCCCAATCCTACAATGGATTTAGGCAGGGATGCCTGCATTCCCAATAATGCGTAATCTAATAGATGAACCCCCCAGTCGGTCATAAGTCCCCCTGCATAGTCCCAAAACCATCTAAAATTAAAGTGGAAGCGACTGGCATTAAAAGGTTTTAGAGGAGCCGGACCCAGCCAGCTTTTAAAGTCTACACCAATTGGAGGGGTACTGTCTGGAACTATAGCTGCGGGACGCATCCATCCTTGATAACACCAAACCTTTACAGTTCGGATGGGACCTAAAATACCACTGGACACAAAATCAACTGCCTCTTGAAAATGCTGTTGACTGCGTTGCCACTGTCCTACTTGAACCACCGTCCCGTAACGCTCTTGTGCTTTTACCATCGCCTTGCATTCTCCAATTGAGTTTCCTATAGGTTTTTCACAATACACATGCTTTCCCGCTTGGGCTGCGTGTATCATCATCAATGCATGCCAGTGATCTGGTGTTCCAATGACTACTGCATCAATATTTTTTTGATCTAAAAGATCTCGATAGTCTGTATAAGTTTTTACTTTAATTCCTTTTTGCTTGAGTTCTTGTTGACGTTTATTTAATACGCTTTGATCTACATCACACAGGGCTACAATTTGAACACCCGGCACTTTAGAAAGTGCCATAGAATCTGCCCATCCCATTCCATTGATCCCTATAGCCCCTATACGTATACGATCGTTTGCACCTATTATTTGATGCGCCTTTGAAAAGGTTGAAATTTTTGGGTAAAACAGACTTGCTCCTGCGAGTAAACTGCTTTGTTTTATAAAGTCTTTTCTTTTCATCAAACTAAAGGATTTTAAATTTATCAGTAAATTAATAAAATTAGGGCAGTTAAAGAAATCATTAATAGTTGAACATCAGTAAAAATTCAATCCAATAATTTTTTGTAATTTTCAAAAAAATGGATCAAATGGAGACGATCATTGCATATTTTGAAACGATCCCATCTTTGCACCGCAGCTTGATTTTGGTTGGGGGTTTAAGCTTTTTTTGGATTTTAGAAGGAAGAATTCCCTTGTTCCCCCTTAAATACAATAAATGGAGACACGCCCTACCTAATTTATTTTTCACCTTTACAACGGTACTAATTAATTTTTTGTTGGCCTTTCTTTTATTAAATACTGCTGATTGGGTTACAGAAAATAATTTTGGAATCCTTCACTGGATTCCGCAAGTGCCTTTATGGGCAGAAGTCTTTCTTGGGGTTTTATTTTTGGACCTCCTAGGAGCTTACGCTCCACATTGGGTAGAACATAAAGTAAAGCCATTATGGATGATCCATTTAGTTCATCACAGTGATCATCATGTTGATACCACAACGGCGAACCGTCACCATCCATTGGAAAGCTTCGTTCGTTTTGGTTTTACACTTGTTGGGGTTTTCGTTGTTGGAGCAAATATTGGAATCATCATGCTTTACCAATCACTTTCTTTGATCGCTACACAATTTAATCATGCCAATATACAGCTTCCTAAAAAGTTGGATTTATTTTTGAGTTACTTTATCGTCTCGCCAGATATGCACAAAACTCATCACCACTATCGTCTGCCTTATACTGATGCTAATTATGGTAATATTTTTTCGATTTGGGATCGATTGTTTGGAACCTACCTAACCTTTGACCGTGAAAAGCTTGTTTATGGAGTGGATGTTTTTTTTGATGAAGAAGCGAATGGCAAAATTGGAAAATTACTCAAGCAACCGTTACAGCCTTATTCTAAACCTACATTAACTCCAAAAAAAGAGTTTTAACTAAGACGTTGTATCAGTTCTGATAAAGGATGAATTTCCTGAGTACCACGTTCCATATCTTTTAAAATAAAAGATTTTTTGGCTAACTCTTCTGATCCTAGTAGCACTACCTTCTGTATTTTCTTTGCGTTTGCATAGCCAAGTTGTTTTTTGAGTTTCGCCTCTGTAGGGTATAGTTCACAGGATATGTTATTCGCTCTCAACTGACTCAGATAAGTGTAAGCCATAGCTGTTGCGGAAGTACCGAAATTTGCAAATAAGATTTTTGGGTGCTTAAGCAGAGTATCTGGGAAAAGCTCAAGGGCTTCCATTACTAAATAGATGCGTTCGAAACCAAATGAAATTCCAATTCCGCTCATGTTTTTTAAACCAAAAGTACTAGTAAGGTCATCATAGCGTCCTCCTCCTCCTATGGAACCCATCTTTACTTGTTTTGGTGCTGCAACCTCAACGATCAATCCTGTATAATAGTGCAAGCCCCTAGCAAGGGTGAGGTCAAATTTCAATTGTGCGGTTTGCATTGGATTGTTATCAAATTGAGACAAAACAAAAGATAATTCTGACAAACCTTCAACCCCTTCTTTTTGATCTGAAAGCAAATCTTCAAGCGTTTTTATTTGTGCATTA
>JALRDC010000001.1 GCA_023262245.1 Flavobacteriaceae bacterium | reverse complement strand
GACGACAGTGACACAGACCTTGAATTGGACCAGTTGCAACACTTGCTCCAAACTTCTGAATCAATCTGACAAGATGGACATCCCGACTGGTTCATATTAACTGGTTTGCTCCATGATTTGGGTAAAGTTTTGTGTTTGTATGGCGAACCCCAATGGGCAGTTGTAGGTGATACATATCCTGTAGGTTGTCAGTTCTCGGATAAGATTGTTTATCCTGAATTTTTTGAAGCAAATCCAGATTATTCTGATGAACGCTATAATACCAAATTTGGCGTTTACTCTGAAAACTGTGGTCTGGATCAAGTCAAAATGAGTTGGGGGCATGATGAATACCTCTATCATGTGATGAAGGACTATTTGCCTAAACCTGCGCTCTATATCATTCGATACCATTCCTTCTATGCACAACACCGCGAAGATGCTTATTCCCATTTGATGAATGAGGAGGACTACGAAAATTTTGAATGGGTTAAGAAATTCAACCCCTATGATCTATATTCTAAGGTTCCTATCCCTCCAGACGCAAAATCCTTGAGACCCTATTACGAAGATTTAATTGCCAAATACCTTCCTAAAGAGCTCCGTTTTTAATTCGGGATAGATGAATAAGATTGGAGGAATTGTGCATATTCTTGTGAAAAATTTAAAGCACTATAAAATCAGTTTTTCATTTTTTAGGCTCTCTTATTCAGCCTCTATTGAAAAATAAAATCCTAAATTCAGTATCCATGACACGCTAAATTCTTTAACAAAAGCAATAGCTCCTCAGTATTCTAGTGAAGAAAACCGTATCTTTTAATTTTCTGAAATCATTTACTCATGTTTACATTTACCACTTTTCTAGCGTATACCTTATTGGTAGCGATTTATGCATGGTTAAGACTTAGAAAAGAAAAATTAAGCTCAGAGGAGGGCTATTTTTTGGGAGGAAGGAGTTTGACGGGAATCGTTATCGCTGGATCTATGCTGTTGACTAATATTTCGACTGAACATTTAATCGGGATGAACGGCTCTTCTTATAAAAACGGTTTTATTGTCATTGGTTGGGAGGTCACTTCAGCTTTAGCCTTAGTGGCAGCAGCAGTCTTTTTTATTCCAAAATATTTAAAAATGGGGTTGACAACCATTCCCCAGTATTTGGAAAACAGATTTGACGGCATGTTGAGGTCTTATGTCGCATTTTTTTTAATGGTCTCTTTTGTAGTGACCTTGTTACCTATAGTTCTTTATACTGGAGCAATCAATCTTGAAAGCATCTTTAATATTTCCGAAATTCTTAATGTTTCTAAAGATAGAGGCTTGTTGATCACCGTAGTTGTCATTGGACTAATAGGTTCACTCTATGCCATACTCGGAGGTTTAAAAGCGGTTGCTGTTTCAGACACAATTAATGGCTATGGCCTTTTAATTGGTGGTTTAGCAATCCCTTATTTAGCCTTAGTGAGTATTGGTGATGGCAACCCCTTGGAAGGGTTAATAAAGGTTTTTGATCATGCCCCTAAAAAATTTAATGTGATAGGGGCAAAAGATTCTGTATTGCCTTTCGAAGTATTGTTTACTGGTTTGATTGTCAATCAACTTTATTTTTGGTGCATGAATCAGACCATCATTCAAAGGGCATTGGGAGCAAAAAATCTAAAAGAGGCTCAAAAGGGTTTGTTGTTTACAGGTTTGCTAAAAATTTTAATTCCTTTAGTCATCATTTTACCTGGAGTTATTGGCTTTTATTATTTTGGAGATACACTTTACGAAAATCAAGACATGATTTATCCTGAAATAATTAAAAAAGTTTTACCTGCGAGCTTTATTGGAATTTTTGCTGCCATTGTAATGGGTGCAGTACTCAGCACCTTTAACAGCGTACTCAACAGTTCAGCAACAATTTTTAGCTTGGACTTATATAAAAGACATTTTAACCCAAAAGCTTCTGATAAAAAGTTGGTTTACGTAGGAAAATTAACTTCTTCTATACTTGCCCTTTTTGCAATAGCAGTGGCTCCTTTTGTGGCCAAGGCCCCAGAGGGACTATACCAGTTATTACAACAACTGAATGGGATTTTCTTTATCCCAATAGCTTCAATTATGCTGGTGGGATTTTTTACCAAAAATATCTCTGCTTTAGCAGCTAAAGTTGCCTTGTTTGTAGGATTAAGTTTTTACCTGCTCACGAGTTTTGTTTTTGATACTGGAGTTCATTTCATTCATATATGGGGTATCGAATTTATCTTGAATTTGGCTGTTATGTATCTAATCTCTTACTTCTATCCAAATAAAAAAGAATTTAAAACAGGGGATCTTAAATTGGTAACAATGGAGCAGTGGAAATACACCAAACCTTTTTCGATTTTTCTTTGCTTGGTTACCCTAATTATTTATATCACTATGGGATCCATCACAGAGTAATAAACGGTTTAAATTGCAAATCTTATAGGCAAACGGCAATCTGTGAAACTATCAAAAAAAAATTAAATTAGGAGATAGAAAGTACTGCTTGAAATATACCATTCAAGTAGATCCTAAATCTTATGGTTCAAAATTTCGGGATGCTTATTCTGTCCTTGCACTTTTTTACAGGGTGCTCGATTTCAATTCTATTGTGAAAGAGGAGGTAATCTTGACAACAGAAGAAATTTAAAAACCTAACACAAGGCAAAGTTTGATATAATGGGGAAACTCTTTATCTTGAAAGAACTCATTACTATAAAAAATTAGAATAAAACATTATTTAAATCAAAAAATATGAATCTGAAAACCCTTCCTTCCAAAGAAATAATGCCTGGCTATCATGGGAAAATGGTCCATGGAGATCAAATCACTTGGGCCTTCTGGACAGTTGATAAAGGTGCTGAAGTCCCCGAACACCAACATCCACATGAGCAAATGATGCATGTTGTAAGTGGTGAATTTGAATTTACCCTAAACGGAACTACTCAAATTTATACCTCTGGAGCTATCGTATGCATCCCTTCTAACAATCCCCATTCGGGAAAAGCACTTACAGCATGTTCTCTAATGGATGTTTTTAGCCCAACCCGTGACGAATATCGCTAGTATATGAAAATTGATTTATTAGGAAAAAATGCCTTAGTAGGTGGAAGTAGTAAGGGAATAGGTAAAGCTATAGCGGAGCGTCTTGCATTGTCCGGAGCAAACATAATTTTAATGGCAAGCAATGAACATCGCCTTAAAAAAGTTCAAAATGAATTAGACCAGTCCAGAGGACAACGGCATCAGTATCTCGTGGTTGACTTTTCAGATTATAAAACCTATTCCAAAAAGATAGCTCTCTTTTTTAAAAATAATACTGTTGATATTCTGATTAATAATACTCAAGGACCCCCCGCTGGAGGTGCTCTGGAAAAGGAGATTGCTGATTACCAAGCTGCCTTCGATCTTTTGTTTAAGTGCGTTGTCCAAACTACTACCCTAGCACTACCCCATATGCAAAAACAAAAATGGGGAAGGATTATAAATGTTGCTTCTGTTTCAGTAAAAGAACCTTTAAACTATTTAGTATTATCAAACAGTTTACGTGCAGCTATGGTCACCTGGGCAAAAAGTCTTTCTCTAGAAATAGCAGCAGATCAAATTACCATTAACAACACACTTACAGGCTTTTTTGATACGGAACGTATCGCACAATTAAATTCTCAAAAAGCAGAAAAAATGGGAATTGATATTGCTGAAGTTAGAGCAGCAATGGAAGCCTTAGTCCCGATGAAACGAATTGGCAAACCAGAAGAATACGCGCAATTTGTTTGCTTTTTAGCATCTGAACAAGCCAGTTACATTACAGGAACCAACATCCCAATAGACGGAGGTTTGCTCAAATCCCTCTAAATGATTAGGGAATAGAAGTCATTAGGAACATTTTGATAGAGAAAATGAAGTGGTTTCTAATATGTGTTGAATTTTAGATTCCTTATTTTAAAGGAAACTTTTTTAAAATGATTTGATTCATTCCACCCAAAAAACGATTTACAACCATAGGAGATGGATGATAAGGGTGGCCAGATTTAGTAATACCTAAGCTATAACAAGGAATAGAATACTTTTTGATTAGGCTGAGAATTTTTTCTAATTCCTCTTTGAGATAAGAATGGTCGCGAACATGATTGCCCCAACAACATAAAACTTTTTGAATTCGGTAGTCAGGGTTTTTTAATACACTTCTAATAAATAGAAGATTTTGTTTGGCAATTTTCGGATCTGGATTGGATGGTAATTTTTTGGGGTTCGTTGTTCTTAAAGGGTAGAGATTAATTAACCACCATCCATCACAACCAGATTTTAAAGCAATTTTTTCTATATTTCTGGAAGTAGGATCAAGCTTATTTTCATTTGCTGTACTCGGATTTAAAGCTATCGCTAATAGGGTTGAATGTCCCTCTTTACCAAGCAAAAATCGTTTGTTTTTATCTGCTAAGGGTTTGCATAGTAGGGTGTGCTTGGACTCTAATCTCATGTTACTAATTTATCTACGGATAGCTTCTTCATTTCTTATTCTGCTTTAAATTTACAGGAATTATAAACATCATGTCTATGGAACTTTTAGCCTACGTATTGGCATTTTTTGGACTTATTGTTCTTATTAATGGGGTCAAACCAACCATGAAAAGAATTGAACAATCTACCGATAAAGAATTGGCTAAAGGAGTGGGTTTTATTGCTGTAATTCTCAGCATCGGCTTTTATATTTACATCGCTATAAGTTATTTATTAGCTTATTGAGTAAAGAATTTAACCAACGTTTAAATTCAGCTTAAATTTGTTTTTGTAGATTAGAAGATAGAAAACTTTATAGGACAGATAAAAAAGTTTTCGAGCATAATAAGCCTATATGAAACTTAAAAATTTGATTGCTGCAACCTTTACTCCCATGCAGCAGGACCAGTCATTAAACCTTGATATTATAAAAGATTATGGTTCGTTTTTAAAACGAAATAAAGTAACTGGCGCCTTTGTAAATGGAACAACAGCAAACTTTGTCTCACTTTCTACAGTCGAAAGAAAAAATGTGATTGATGCTTGGGCAAAAGACAAACCCACTGATTTACACCTCATCAATCATGTTGGTCATAATAATCTCAAAGAGGCAATGGAACTCACCACCCACAGTGCGGAAAAAGTAGATGCCATTGCGGCCATCGCTCCTTTTTATTTTAAAATCAAGACAGTTGAACAACTCCTAGAGTATTGTAAAAAGATTAGCGCATGTGCTCCCAATGTCCCTTTTTACTATTATCATTTACCTATTTTAAGTGGAGCAAATTTTAAAATGATTGATTTTATAAAACTAGCTACCCGTGAAATTCCCAACTTTTCTGGTATAAAATTTTCGGAAAATGATCTTATTGATTTTAAATATTGTCTTGATTATAAGACTCCCAAATGTGATCTTCTTTTTGGAGTAGATGAGATTTTCCTCTCCAGCTTGTCTTTAGGTGCTCAAGGATGGGTTGGAAGCACCTATAATCATTTAGCCCCTTTATATTATGAAATCAAGGAGGCTTACTATAATGCTGATCATAAAAAAGCGGCATCATTACAAGCTAAGGCCATGCGATTTGTAACACTTTTAAATGACTATAAAGGTTATAACGGTGTGGCTAAAGGATTTATGAGTGTTTTAGGAGTAGATTGTGGACCCAGTAGATTTCCCCATGCAACATTATCAAAACCCGATTACATAAAAATTAGTGAGATGTTAGAAGAAGAAGCTATTCTCCAATACATGTGTAAGTAAGTCCAATGATACAAAGACATCAAAAGTTGGGTATTTTTTCATTCAAAACTATTGCCATCCTTTGCCTTATAATGGTCTTCCTATCAGGCTCATTATTCGCTCAAGAATACTCTGAACTTCGGAAGTATGATTATCCCGAACTTCCAGCAACAAAAGAAGGAAACAGTTCCCTGGGGTTTGCTGGGATGATGGGTGGCATGCATAAAGATGTTTTAATCGCAGCTGGAGGTGCAAACTTTCCTAAAGCAGCACCTTGGCAAGGAGGAACAAAAGTATATTATGATCACATTTTCATATTTGCACAAGACCAGTGGCAAATCATCCCACAAAAACTACCAATACCCTTGGCCTATGGAGCATCCGTTGCTATTAATGAAGGTATCTTATTCATTGGAGGTGAAAATCAAGCCAAAACCAACGATAAAGTTTTTTTACTTTCTATCGACCAAACTACCGAAAGGGTAACAATAAGTGAATTCCCCTCATTACCAGAACCGCTTGCCTATACAACGGCTGTTGTAGATCAGAATTACGTTTATGTAGCTGGAGGAATAAATCAGACTAGTAAAAGCGTCAATGCATTTTATCGTCTGGATTTAAATCAAAAAAAACAGTGGGAAAAATTAACTGATTTTCCGGGTTCTCCCAGGGCACTTCATACTGCGACAGTTCAAGAAACTAAAGATTCCCGAAAACTCTTTTTAATAGGTGGGAGAAACCAAATCAAGGGACAAAAATCTACTCCTTTATCCAATTTTATTTCTTACGATTTAAAGAAGAAAAAATGGAAGTTAGAAGGAAATATTAAGATCAATGGAAAACCTCAAGTATTAATGGGAGCATCCTCAACAAATCTGGGCTCTATGCACATCATGGTTTTTGGAGGGTCAGATGAAGTCTTATTTAACAAACTTGAAACACTAGGACTAAAGATTAATTCAACACCAAAAGGCAAAGTGAACTCTTTGTTGATCGAAAAAAGAGATTCCCTGCTGTTAGACCATCCAGGATTTTCAAACAAAATTTTCGCTTATAACACGATTACTGAAAAATGGTTTGTTTATGATAGCCTTACAAACAAACTACCCGTTACAACGCTCTCTTTTAAACACGAAAAGGAGTTCTATATCATTTCTGGTGAGATTGCTCCTGGTGTTCGAACTCCTAAAGTTCAAAAATTTATTATAACAAATACTGGTCAAGGATTTGGTCTTCTAAACTATCTTGTATTAGGTGCTTATCTGTTGATTTCATTTTTAATTGGAGCTTCATTTATCAAAAAACAAAAATCAACACAAGATTACTTTAAAGGAGGGGGAAGAATACCCTGGTGGGCGTCAGGACTGAGTGTTTTTGGAACCTTACTGAGTGCGATCACCTTTATGGCTATCCCGGCAAAAGCTTTTACAACGGATTGGTCTTTCTTCTTTTTGAACATGACGGCAATACTAATTACGCCAGTAATTGCAATACTATTCATCCCCTATTTTAATAAATTGAATCTTAAAACAGCTTATGAATATTTAGAAGATCGTTTTAACTATTTGGCTCGTGCTTTTGGTAGCCTCTCTTTTATTTTATTCCAATTAGGAAGAATTGGAATTGTACTTTTATTACCCTCTTTAGCCATAACCATTGTGAGTGGAATACCCGTAGAAACAAGTATTTTACTGATGGGAGTACTTTGTATTCTCTATACTGCCTTAGGGGGAATTGAGGCTGTAATTTGGACAGATGTAATGCAAGTAATCGTTCTCCTTGGGGGAAGTGTTTTGGCAATTTTTTGGATTCTTAGTCAAACAAACACTTCTTTCGAAGAAATGATTGTGTATGCCTCTGCCAAAGATAAATTCAATCTAATGAATATGGAATTCGACTTTACCGAAGCTACTTTTTGGGTGGTTTTTGTTGGAGGCTTGGCCTCTGCCCTTGTTACTCAAGGAACCGATCAAACTATCGTACAACGTTATTTAACAAGTAAGAATATTAAGGATGCTCAAAAAACACTTTACACCAATGCCGTTCTCACACTTCCTGCCAGCATCATATTTTTTGGAATCGGAACGCTTTTGTTCATTTTTTACTCTGAGCTACCAACAAAATTATCTCCTGTGATTTCAAATAACGATTCTATATTCCCTTGGTATATCGTCAAAGAACTACCTTATGGTCTTTCAGGTCTTTTAGTTGCGGGAATTTTTTCATCAGCCATGTCCAGTGTTAGTAGTAGTCTTAATTCTGTAGCTACAGCTTACTGCAATGATTTTTATCATCGTTTTTTTCCAAAAGTTGGAGACAAAAAATTACTTAAAATTGCAAGGATTACTACCGTTTTGACAGGATTTTTAGGGGTTTTACTTGCCTTGTGGATGGCACACTCAAATATAAAATCCCTCTGGGATCAATTTTATCGTTTCCTTGGCTTATTTACAGGGGGGTTGGGAGGAATGTTTCTTCTGGGGATGCTAACTAAAAGGGCAAATGCAACAGGAACCCTCCTAGGGCTAGTCGCTAGTGCCCTTTTTATCTGGTATATTAGTGTATTTACAGAGATTAGCTTTTTGATGTACGCCTTTTTTGGACTTACTTCTTGTTTTATTTTAGGATACCTCTTGAGTATGATTTTTAATTCAAAAAACGGTTCATGAACGCAAACTCTTTTTTCACCTTTCATCTCTTCTTTTTCTTGTTTAGCTCGTTTGTTGTAGGTCAGCAAAAAGATCTAAAATGGTTTTCTGATAAAGATTTTCAGATCATGGGAAAATTATCTACTTCGGATACAAGAACGTATCAAAGATTTCCACAATCCATGCAATCAAAGGTTCGAAAAGAAGTATGGCGATTATCAAAAAATGCTTCGGGTTTGTATTTAGATTTTTATACTTCAAGCTCCCAAATTCAAGTGATTTATCAAGTTGAGGAAGTCCTTTCGTTTATGCACATGCCTGCAACTGGGGTAAGTGGTGTGGACTTATACGCTTTAGACAGTGCGGGAAATTGGCATTGGGTAAGAGGCAACTACAATTTTGGAGATTTCATTTCTTATACATTTAAAAAGATTGATCCAATTTTCAATGAAAAAATTGTTGCCTATCGTTTGTATTTACCTCTATATAATACCCTAAAGGGATTAAAAATTGGCGTATCCAGTTCTGCGGTTTTTAATACAATTAATAATACATCGAATCAAAACCCCATAGTAGTATATGGAACCTCTATTGCACAAGGGGCTTGTGCTACTAGAGCAGGCATGTCCTGGACCAATATAATTGGAAGAAACTTGCCACACCCTATTGTGAATTTAGGCTTTTCTGGAAATGGTCGCTTAGAATCTGAAATTATTGATCTGATCTCAGAGAAAAAAGCTGCTTTATACATCTTAGATTGCATGCCCAATTTTACCCCTGGGCAAAATCTAGGACCAGAGCAAGCAAAAAAACGCTTGCGAGAGGCCGTTATAAACATTCGGAAAAAACAACCACTCACCCCTATTTTAATTGTAGCACATGCCGGGTATTCTGATGGGATTATTCAATCAGATAGGTACGAGATTTATTCCCTGCTCAATAAAGCAAGTGAAGAAACTTTTGAACAGCTCAAACAAGAAAATGTTCCAGCACTTTACTTTCTGAAAAAAGAGGCCTTGGGATTGACTGCTGCCAGTTTTGTGGACGGTACTCATCCCAACGATTTAGGAATGACAGAATATGCCAAGGCAGTGATTAAAAAGATCGACCTAATCGGTTTAAGTCAAGATTAAAATAAAGTTTTATAAGTGCTTTATTCAAATAAATATAAAATAGTCTTTACTTTAGAAAGACAAACTAAAGATTAATAATGCAGCAGCTTCCCTTTTTTAAATTCGGTTTATTTCTAGGTTTTTTAATACTCTTTACGGCTTGTAGTCCCTTAGAAAAAGAAATACAAAAAAAACCAAACATCTTATTGATTTTTGCTGATGATCAACGTGCAGATGCCCTCGGTGTTGCCGCTAACCCGTATATTAAAACGCCTCATATAGATGAATTAGCAAATAGAGGCACACGATTTATAAATTCCTATGTCATGGGAGGTCACCACGGAGCTATTTGTGCCCCCAGTAGAGCCATGCTGCTAAGTGGAAAGAGCTTGTTTCATGTTTATGATCGGTTGGATGGGGTAGAAACGCTTCCTCATTATCTGAGTACTCTTGGATATGAAACTTTTGCAACGGGTAAATGGCATAACGGGGCTTCCAGCTTTGAAGCGAATTTCCAACAAGGGAATCAAATTATGCTTGGTGGGATGAGCGATCACTTTAAGGTGCCTTTAAGAAATCTTGACCAAAATCAAAAACTAGGTGCGCCACAAAAAGATGGGTTTTCAACAGATCTTTTTGCAGATGCAGCACTAGAGTATTTAGACCAATACAAGACTTCGGATAGAAAAAATCCTTTTTTCTGCTACATCGCATTTACCGCACCACACGATCCTCGTTCACCAGCTCCAGAATATGCTGACGCTTACGGAGAGAACGAAATTCCACTCCCACCAAATTTTGCTTCGTTACACCCTTTCCGATTTGACAACTTCAATGTTCGAGACGAAACGCTAGCCCCTTGGCCAAGAAGTCCAAAAGATATACAATCCTCTTTGGCAGAATATTACGCTCTAATTCAACATATTGACGATCGTGTAGGAGATTTGATTGCTCGATTAAAAAAACACGATCTCTTTGATAACACTTTGATAATTTATGCTGCAGATAATGGTTTGGCCATAGGAAGTCATGGGCTTTTGGGAAAGCAAAATCTCTATGAACATTCTACCAAGGTCCCACTAATCATCAGTGGTCCTGGCATCCCCAAAGATAAAACTTCTAATGCCTTGGTTTATCTTTTTGACCTTTTCCCTACCCTTGTAGACTATTTAGAGCTCCCCATGCCCGAACAAATTGATGGTAAATCTTTAATGAAACTAATTAAGGGGGAAGAAAATCAAGTACGCTCCAGTCTCTATACCGCTTATAGAAACACGGTGAGAGCCGTTCGAGATCAAGACTGGAAGCTGATTCGTTATCCTCAAATTGACGTATCTCAACTTTATCACCTAAAGGAAGATCCTCACGAAATAAATAACTTAGCTGAAAATCCTAACTACGATTCAAAAGTAAATGAGTTAATGAGCCTGCTCAATAAACATCGCCTAGCAACAGACGATACCATTAATTTGAATCCCAAACACATTCAATCTAAGGAATATGATTATAGAACACTTATTCAAAAATTAGACCCTTGGCAACCTTCCTACATTATTGAAAAGTATTTTCCTAAAGGGACTAAAAGATAATTTTTTAAGATTAATTATCGGTCAGTAATTGTTCAAATCTAGCTTTCATTTTTTCAAGCTTTTCGGGCTCTTTTTCTGCTAGATTTTGTTGTTGATTTATATCTTCTTTTAAATTGTACAACTGATAATTTTCTGCATTACCTAATTCAATATTGACGGAAGTACTAACAGCAGGTCCAGGATAGGGAGGTATCATTACCCAATCCTCATTTTTATAAGCCGTACGACTTTGTGCTTCTATTATCAATTCGGTTCTACCTTCACCATTGTTTTTAAAAAACACTCCAGATAAATCCTCCCCATCTCCAGAACGTGTATTGGATCCCAATAGGGAAGCTATAGAGTTTAAAAGGTCGATTTGTGAAACCATTTTATCGGATACTTGTGGCTTGATTTTATCTTTCCAGTAGGTGATAAAAGGAACTCTTGTCCCAGCTTCAAAAAGACTGTATTTTCCCCCTCTTAAATTTCCCCAAGGAGTATGTTTACCAATTTTTTTGACTGCATCATCAACATAGCCATCGTTCAATACGGGACCATTATCACTTGAAATAATGATTAAAGTATTGTTTAATAAATCTTTTTCCTCTAAATAGGAAAACAAGGATCCAATTGCCCAATCTGCTTCCACTATGGCATCCCCTCGAGGCCCCATGCCAGAAATGCCCTCAAAACGCGGATGAGGTGTTCTTGGTACATGAGGTTGCTGCAAACTGTAAAATAAAAAGAAGGGGCTGTCCTTGACCTTATTAATATAGTTTTTAGCTTGGGTTAAAAATTCATCAGCCATACCGATATCACTCCAATGGGCTTTTTTCCCGCCTTTCATAAAGCCAATTCTAGAAATCCCATTAACTATCGTTCCGTTATGACCATGATCCCAGTTCATTGTTAACAACTCAGGGTTTTCTTTACCAGTGGGCTGTCCTTCAAAATTATTCTTAAAACTTACTTCTAATGGATCATTTGGATCTAAATTTACTACATAACCATTTTCAATATAAACCGTTGGTACCCGATCCTGAGTATCTGGCATAATAAAACTATAATCAAAACCAACCTCATTTGGACCTGGACTAATTTTTTTATTGTAATCAATTTCTGAATTTCCTAAACCTAGGTGCCACTTTCCCACTACAGCTGTTTGATAATCTAATGATTTTAACATTTTGGGAAGGGTTAACTCTAGTGTATCAATTATTAAACTGGCACCTGTAGAAATTTTAGCTTGTTTATTTCTCCAGGGATAACTTCCCGTCATTAGGGCATAACGACTGGGCGTACAGGTGGCTGAACTTGCATATCCTTTGGTAAAACGAGCGCCGTTTCTTGCGATTTTATCAATATTTGGAGTTGCTAATTGACCCCTTTCGTAAGCACTTACATCTCCATAACCTAAATCATCCGCATAAATAATTATAATGTTCGGAGTTTGTATTTTTTCTTCAGTCTTACAAGCACTCAAGAAAATTAATGAGAGTAATAGAATAACTTTTTTCATCTTTCCAAGATAGCGTTTTCTTGAATAAATTGCATCTCATTAAAATCAAATTGAAACTACTTGATAATTTTAAAATATTCATTAATTCTTTTTTTATAAAAATCTATCTTTATCCCTATGAATAATATTTTATCCTTTTTAATCCTACTGTTCTTAATCAATCCTCAAGACAGTATAGCTGATAGATCTAAGTACCAACTTATTTGGAGTGACGAATTCAACCAACCAGATCAAAAAGTAGATTCTAAAAAATGGTTTATGGAGACTAAAGCTCCAAACAATGGCAAG